>NZ_JBSIBZ010000021.1:0-116140 GCF_058245575.1 Streptomyces sp. UF-297
GCCCCCGGGAGTTCAACTCCCGGGGGCCCGGCCCTTTCGTGTCCGTGGCGCCTCGGCGCTCCGCTGGATGTGGAGTGTTTCCGCCGCGGGCACGTCGTGGCCGGTCGCGCAGTTCCCCGCGCCCCTTCAGGGCGCTGCCCTGTCGCACCGGACTGCGGCGGGACCGCTCGGCCGACGAGGGGAGCGCCGGGTACGGCGATGCCCCCGGCACAGGGTGTGCCGGGGGCATCGCCGTGGTGCGTTACGCCTTGCGGAGGCGGAAGGTGAGCCCGAGGGGCTCGTCGGTGAAGGGGGTGCCGTAGGTGTCGTCCGCGTCGCCGGGGGCGAAGTCCGTGGCCAGGACCTCGTCGGCGATGAGGGCGGCGTGGTCGGTCAGGGCCGTACGCAGCTCCTGGTCGGCGGACTGCCAGCGCAGGGCGATGCGGTCGGCGACGTCCAGGCCGCTGTTCTTGCGGGCCTCCTGGATCAGGCGGATCGCGTCACGGGCCAGGCCGGCGCGGCGCAGCTCGTCGGTGATCTCCAGGTCGAGGGCGACCGTGGCACCGGAGTCGGAGGCCACCGACCAGCCCTCGCGCGGGGTCTCGGTGATGATGACCTCGTCGGGGGTGAGGGTGACGCGCTCGCCGTCGACCTCGACGGCGGCCTCGCCGGAGCGCAGCGCCAGGGACAGCGCCGCCGCGTCGGCGTCCGCGATCGCCTTGGCCACGGCCTGGACGCCCTTGCCGAAACGCTTGCCCAGGGCACGGAAGTTGGCCTTGGCGGTGGTGTCGACGAGGGAGCCGCCCACCTCCGAGAGGGAGGCCAGCGAGGAGACGTTGAGTTCCTCGGTGATCTGGGCGCGCAGCTCGGGGGAGAGGGACTCGAAGCCGCCGGCCGCGACCAGGGCGCGGGAGAGCGGCTGGCGGGTCTTGACCCCGGACTCGGCGCGGGTGGCGCGGCCCAGTTCGACCAGCCGGCGCACCAGCACCATCTGCGCGGACAGCGCCGGGTCGATGAGGGCCTTGTCGGCGGCCGGCCAGGTGGAGAGGTGGACGGACTCCGGGGCCTCGGGGGTGACCGGGACGACGAGGTCCTGCCAGACCCGCTCGGTGATGAAGGGGGTCAGCGGCGCCATCAGGCGGGTGATGGTCTCGATGACCTCGTGGAGGGTGCGCAGCGCCGCGGCGTCGCCCTGCCAGAAGCGGCGGCGCGAGCGGCGTACGTACCAGTTGGAGAGGTCGTCGACGAAGGCGGACAGCAGCTTGCCGGCGCGCTGGGTGTCGTACGCCTCCAGGGACCCGGTGACCTGCTCCACCAGGGTGTTCAGCTCGCCGAGCAGCCAGCGGTCCAGGATGGGGCGGTCGGCCGGGGCCGGGTCGGCCGCGGTGGGCGCCCAGTTGGAGGTGCGGGCGTACAGGGCCTGGAAGGCGACGGTGTTCCAGTACGTCAGGAGGGTCTTGCGGACCACTTCCTGGATCGTGCCGTGGCCGACGCGGCGGGCCGCCCACGGGGAGCCGCCGGCCGCCATGAACCAGCGGACCGCGTCGGCGCCGTGCTGGTCCATCAGCGGGATCGGCTGGAGGATGTTGCCCAGGTGCTTGGACATCTTGCGGCCGTCCTCGGCGAGGATGTGGCCCAGGCAGACCACGTTCTCGTAGGAGGACTTGTCGAAGACCAGGGTGCCGACGGCCATCAGCGTGTAGAACCAGCCGCGGGTCTGGTCGATGGCCTCGGAGATGAACTGCGCCGGGTAGCGCTTCTCGAAGAGGTCCTTGTTCTTGTACGGGTAGCCCCACTGCGCGAACGGCATCGAGCCCGAGTCGTACCAGGCGTCGATGACCTCGGGCACGCGCACGGCGGTCAGCGAGCAGCCGTCGGCGGAGCAGGTGAAGGTGACGTCGTCGATGAAGGGGCGGTGCGGGTCCAGCGCGGACTGGTCGGAGCCGGTCAGCTCCGACAGCTCGGCCAGCGAGCCGACGCAGGTGAGGTGGTTCTCCTCGCAGCGCCAGATGGGCAGCGGGGTGCCCCAGTAGCGGTTGCGGGACAGCGCCCAGTCGATGTTGTTGTTCAGCCAGTCGCCGAAGCGGCCGTGCTTGACGGAGTCCGGGAACCAGTTGGTGTTCTCGTTCTCGCGCAGCAGGGCGTCCTTGACGGCCGTGGTGCGGATGTACCAGGACGGCTGGGCGTAGTAGAGCAGCGCGGTGTGGCAGCGCCAGCAGTGCGGGTAGCTGTGCTCGTAGGCGATGTGTTTGAAGAGCAGGCCGCGCGCGTCCAGGTCGGCGACCAGGGCCTCGTCGGCCTTCTTGAAGAACTGGCCGCCGACGAGGGGGAGTTCCTCCTCGAAGGTGCCGTCGGGGCGGACCGGGTTGACGACCGGGAGGCCGTAGGCCTTGCAGGTCCTGAGGTCGTCCTCACCGAAGGCGGGGGCCTGGTGGACCAGGCCGGTGCCGTCGTCGGTGGTGACGTAGTCGGCGTTGACGACGAAGTTGGCGTCCGCCAGCTCCACGAGGCCGAAGGGGCGCTCGTAGGCCCAGCGCTCCATCTCGCGGCCGGTGAAGGACTGGCCGGTGGCCTCCCAGCCCTCGCCCAGCGCCTTCTCCAGCAGCGGCTCGGCGACGACCAGCTTCTCGTTGCCGTCGGTGGCCACGACGTAGGTGACGTCCGGGTGCGCGGCGGCGGCGGTGTTGGAGACCAGGGTCCAGGGCGTGGTCGTCCAGATCAGGAGGGCGGCCTCGCCGGCCAGGGGGCCGGAGGTGAGGGGGAGGCGGACGTAGACGGAGGGGTCGACGACGGTCTCGTAGCCCTGGGCCAGCTCGTGGTCGGAGAGGCCGGTGCCGCAGCGCGGGCACCAGGGGGCGACGCGGTGGTCCTGGACCAGCAGGCCCTTGTCGAAGATCTGCTTCAGGGACCACCAGACCGACTGGATGTAGTCGGGGTCCATGGTGCGGTAGGGGTTCTCCAGGTCCGTCCAGTACCCCATGCGCTCGGTCAGCTCGGCGAAGGCGTCGGTGTGGCGGGTCACCGACTCGCGGCACTTGGCATTGAACTCGGCGATGCCGAACGCCTCGATGTCCTTCTTGCCGTTGAAGCCCAGCTCCTTCTCCACGGCGAGCTCGACCGGGAGGCCGTGGCAGTCCCAGCCGGCCTTGCGGTCGACGTGGTAGCCCTGCATCGTGCGGAAGCGGGGGAAGACGTCCTTGAAGACGCGGGCCTCGATGTGGTGGGCGCCGGGCATGCCGTTGGCGGTCGGCGGGCCCTCGTAGAAGACCCACTCGGGCCGTCCCTCGGACTGTTCGAGGGTGCGGGCGAAGACCTTGTGCTCGCGCCAGAAGTCGAGCACGGCGTGCTCGAGGGCGGGCAGGTCTACCTGGGCGGGTACCTGGTGGTACTGGGGTGTGGAACTCATCGAGGTCTTCCTCCGGCGGACACGGTGTGCGTTCTCCGTCCGGAGGGACGAGAGCCTGGGCTCCCGCGGTACCACCCTCCTTGGCGGCAGGGCTCCGGCCCGCCGCCCCCTCATTGAGGTCGCGCTGCCGGTTCTACTCGCCCGCGGTGCCGCAGGGCACCGGCAGGGGGCTTTCTTCCGGCGGCTCCGGGGTGATCTTCATGTCGCGCACACCCCCGGGCTCACACCGTCCCCGGGTCGCTCATGGCTGCGTGCGGCACTACTCGTCCCATCAACGCCTTGTCGCTCCGCCCAGTGTACGGGGCGATACGGCGGGCGGCCGACCGGTTTTGCGGGCTGCGCCGAGTGAGGTAGCGCCCGCTGAGGGCTTGACCCGAATGGCGATACGCAGTGCGCCGGAGTGCGAAGGGCATGCGGCGCGCGTGCCTCGGCGTCCGGGCGTACCTGGTGGGCCGCCGGATTACCCGGCCGGGAGTGGGGCACAACGGATGCAGACCGGGCTCCCGGGCGGGGAGGCCGGGCGTCACAGGGCGGTGCGTCCCGTTGCCGCGTGCCTTGAGTCGATTTATCGTTCCGGTCACGATTCGCGCGCAAGATCACATACGTGAAGGGGTCGCGGCCATGGTGGCGAAAAAGACCACCGCGAAGAAGAGCACGGCGCCAGCCAAGAAGGCCGCGGCGAAGAAGCCCGAGCCGGCGGTGAAGAAACGTGCAACCGCTGCCACGGCACCGGCGAAGAAGACCACGGCGAAGAAGACCGCCGCCAAGAAGGCGGCGGTGAAGAAGGCCGCACCGGCGGAGCAGGCCGCCGAGGCGCCGGCCGCGGCCAAGAAGACCACTGCGAAGAAGGCCGCGGCCAAGAAGACCGCACCGGCCCACACGGCGGTGCCCGCGAAGAAGACGGGAGCCAAGACGGTGGCGAAGAAGACTCCGGGTGGGGCACCGGCCGCTGCGGCGGGCCACGGTGGGAGCAAGGACACCAAGGCCGCCGCGGTACCCAAGGCGCGCACGGTCGCCGGTACCCCCGGCGAACTGGCCGTACGGCCCGGCGAGGACCCCTGGACGCCCGCCGAGGTCGCCGAGGCACGCACCGGGCTGATGGACGAGGCGGGGCGGCTGCGCACCGAGATCCTGGCGTCCGAGGACGCGATCGCCGGGCTGATGCGGGACTCCGGCGACGGGGCGGGCGACGACCAGGCCGATACGGGCACCAAGAACATCACCCGCGAGCACGAGATGGCGCTGGCCTCCAACGCCCGCGAGATGCTGCTGCAGACCGAGCGGGCCCTGGAGCGGCTGGACGCGGGGACGTACGGACTGTGCGAGAACTGCGGCAACCCGATCGGGAAGGCGCGAATGCAGGCCTTCCCCAGGGCGACGCTGTGCGTGGAGTGCAAGCAGAAGCAGGAGCGCCGCTACTGACCGGTGCGTCCGGCGGCCGGCGCGGGGTGGTCCCGTGCCGTGCCGTGGGCGCGTACCCGGAGCTGCGGCGTCCGTACGGGTGTGCCGTACCCTCGTGCTCAGCCGGGCGCGGCCTGGCGCGCGGACTTCGACGGGCTGAGGGACTCACACGTGGCAGAGGCGGAACGCATCACCGGTACGCCGGACCCCGGAGGGGAACGGCAGACGGAGACGTCACAGCAGGCGGAGACGTCGCAGCAGCCGGAGGACGGCGCGGGCACGAGCGCGCCCCAGGGCAAAGGCAAGCGGCGGATCGCCGTGCTGCTGCTGGTCGCGGCCATCGCCTACGCCCTGGACCTGGGCACCAAGCTCCTGGTGGTCGCCAGGCTGGAGCACCACGAGCCGATCGACGTCATCGGGACGCTGCTGCGCTTCGATGTGATCCGCAACCGGGGCGCCGCCTTCGGCATCGGCGAGGCGCTGACGATCTTCCTCACCATCATCGCGGCGGCGGTGATCGTGGTGATCGCCCGGATCGCGCGCAAGCTCTACAGCCTGCCCTGGGCCATCGCGCTCGGCCTGCTGCTGGGCGGGGCCTTCGGCAACCTCACCGACCGGATCTTCCGCTCGCCGGGCGTCTTCGAGGGCGCGGTGGTCGACTTCATCGCGCCGAAGGGCTTCGCGGTGTTCAACCTCGCCGACTCGGCGATCGTGTGCGGCGGCATCCTGATCGTGATCCTGTCCTTCAGGGGCCTGGACCCGGACGGGACCGTCCACAAGGACTGACCGCGCTCCCGGGGCGGTGCGCACGGGCGTACGGGAGTGTCGCAGGGGACTGACATACTCGGTGATGTGAGCACCATTCCCGAGATCCGCACCCTGCCCGTTCCCGACGGCCTGGAGGGCGAGCGCGTCGACGCCGCCCTGGCCCGTATGTTCGGCTTTTCCCGTACGAAGGCGGCCGAGCTGGCGGCGGCCGGGAAGGTCCGGGTCGACGGCGCCGAGGTCATGAAGTCCGAGCGGGTGCACGGCGGAGCCTGGCTGGAAGTGGAGATGCCGCAGGCCGCGCCGCCCGTGGAGATCGTCGCCGAGCCCGTCGAGGGCATGGAGATCGTGCATGACGACGACGACATCGTCGTGATCGTCAAGCCGGTGGGCGTCGCCGCGCACCCGAGCCCCGGCTGGACGGGCACCACCGTCATCGGCGGGCTGGCCGCCGCCGGCTACCGCATCTCGACCTCCGGCGCCGCCGAGCGCCAGGGCATCGTGCACCGCCTGGACGTCGGCACCTCCGGCCTGATGGTCGTGGCCAAGTCCGAGCGCGCCTACACCCTGCTCAAGCAGCAGTTCCGCGAGCGTACGGTCGACAAGCGCTACAACGCGCTGGTGCAGGGCCACCCGGACCCGATGAGCGGCACCATCGACGCCCCCATCGGGCGCCACCCGCAGCACGACTACAAGTGGGCCGTGACCGCCGAGGGCAAGCCCTCGGTCACGCACTACGACCTCATCGAGGCCTTCCGCGCCGCCAGCCTGCTGGACATCAAGCTGGAGACCGGGCGCACCCACCAGATCCGGGTGCACATGTCCGCGCACCGCCACCCCTGCGTCGGCGACCTGACCTACGGCGCGGACCCCACGCTCGCCAAGCGCCTGGGCCTGACCCGCCAGTGGCTGCACGCCGTGCGCCTGGGCTTCGAGCACCCCTCCGACGGCCGCTGGGTGGAGTTCGAGAGCTCCTACCCCGAGGACCTTCAGCGCGCACTGGACAAGGTGCGGGCGGAGAGCGCGTGAGCGACCACGAGATCCGCGTCGTCGGCGAGGAGGGCCTCCAGGGCTGCTTCGCCGTGCGGCGCGAGGTGTTCGTGGCCGAGCAGGGCGTGCCCGAAGAGCTGGAGATGGACGCCTACGACGCGCACGCGGTCCATCTGCTGGCCCGCGGTCCGCACGGAGATCCGGCCGGGACGGCGCGGTTTTTGTACGGGCCGGCCGCCCGCCGCAAATACGCCGCGGCCGGGGTCGAGGACGATGTCACGGCGGTGCTGGGCCGGCTCGCGGTCGGCAGGGCCGCCCGGGGCACGGGCCTGGGCGCCGCTCTCGTACGGGCCGTGGAGGACGAGGCCCGGCGCCGCGGCCTGACCGGGGTGTATCTGGAGGCCCAGACCCATGCGCTGGGGTTCTACGAGCGCCTCGGATACACCGCCTGCGGACCGGAGTTCGCCGAGGAGGGCACCGGCATCCCGCACCGCGCCATGCGGCGGGGGCTTTCGTCGGCATAGGTGCCATAGACGGCGGCGGAGGGGTTTGACCGGCTTCGTGGCAGGCTTGGGGCAGTGATCGACTTTCCCCGAGCCGGAGCGTAACCACCGTGGACCAGCTGGCCCTGATGTTCGTGCTACTCCTGGGGGCCGTGGTCACGGTCCCCCTCGGCGACCGGCTGGGGCTTCCCTCACCGGTGCTGATGACACTGGCCGGAGTGGTGCTGGCGCTGATCCCGCAGGTGCCGAACGTGACGGTGCCGCCGGAGTACATCCTCCCGCTGGTGCTGCCGCCGCTGCTGTACGCCGCCGTACAGCGCACCTCCTGGCGGCAGTTCACCGCCAACATCCGGCCGATCTTCCTGCTCGCGGTGGCGCTCGTCTTCGCCACCACCGCGGCCGTCGCCGCCGTCGCGCACGCCGTGGTCCCCGGGCTGCCGGTCGCCGCCGCCGTGGCGCTCGGCGCGCTGGTGGCGCCGCCCGACCCGGTCGCCGCGACCGCCGTCGCCGGAAAGCTGGGCCTGCCCCGCCGCCTGGTCTCCATCCTGGAGGGCGAGGGGCTGTTCAACGACGTCACCGCGATCGTCCTGTACCACGTGGCGCTGGCCGCCGCCGTCAGCGGCACCTTCTCCGTGCCCTCGGCGGCCGGTGCGCTGGTGCTCTCCGCGGTGGTCGCCATAGCGGTCGGCCTGGTGCTGGGCTGGATCGCCAACAAGCTGATGGGCATGCTCGGCGACGCGACGCTGCAGATCGGGCTGACCCTGCTGGTGCCCTTCGTCGCCTACGTCCTGGCCGAGGAGCTCCACGGGTCGGGCGTGCTGGCGGTGCTCACCGCCGCGCTGTTCCTGGCGGAGTACGCGGTGGACGCGGACGACGTGATGGGCCGGCTCGCCGGCTACACCTTCTGGGAGATCGTCGACACCCTCGTCACCGGCGTCGCCTTCGGGCTGATCGGCCTGGAGCTGCACAACATCCTGGGCACCGCGGACGGCCGCTGGGGCGAGCTGCTGGGCGCGAGCGCGGCCGTGGTCGCTGTCGTGGTGGGCGTACGGCTGCTGTGGCTGCTGCCGGCCGCCTGGCTGGCCAAGCGCATGCACAAGCGCCGGGACTACGACGAGGAGATCCCGATGAGCTGGCGGGAGACCATCGTCATGTGGTGGTCCGGGATGCGCGGGGTGGCGTCCGTGGCGCTGGCGCTGGCCATCCCCTTCACCATCGAGGGCGGCGAGAACTTCCCGGCCCGCGACGAGATCCTCTTCGTCGCCTTCGCTGTGGTGCTCACCACTCTCGTCGTCCAGGGCCTCACCCTGCCCTGGCTGGTCAAGAAGCTGCGGGTACGCGCCGATTCGGAGGCCGAGGAGGCCCTGGAGAAGGAGCTGGCGCTGCGCGTGATCAAGGCCTCCAAGCGGCGGCTGAAGGAGATCTCGGAGGTCGAGGAGCTGCCGGAGGAGGTCATCGAGCGGCTCTCGCGCGGCGCGTACGACATCGGGGCGCGGATCTCGCCGGAGATCGTGGACGACGAGCGGCGGGAGTCCTTCGACAAGCGGGCCAACCGCATGAAGAAGGCCCAGCGCATCCAGGCCGAGATGATGTCGGCCGCCCGCCACGAGGTGCTGGCGGCGCGCAGCGAACCGGGCGCCGACCCGGAGGTGGTGGACCGGGTGCTGCGCCAGCTGGACATGCGCAGCCTGCGCAGCGCGCCCTGAGGCTCTTTTGACGGATCTCCGCGAGGCCGCGGAGATCCGTCAAAAGTCCCTAACCCTCCGGGAGTTCGGGGGCCGGGGCGGTGGTGACGCGGGGCAGGGCGTAGGGGTGTTCGGTGCGGAGCCAGTCGAGCATGCGCTCGCGGACGGCGCAGCGTACGACCCAGATGGCGTCCGCGTCACGGGCGGTGACCAGGGCGCGGACCACCATCGTGGAGGGGGTGGTGTCGGTGACCACCAGGGTCCAGCTGCGGCCGTCCCAGTCCTCGCAGCCCTGGAGGATCTCGTGCAGCTTGTCGCGCATCTTCTCCACCGGCGCGCTGTGGTCCAGGTGGAAGAAGACCGTGCCGGTCATCTGGGCGCCGCCGCGCGACCAGTTCTCGAAGGGCTTGCTGGTGAAGTAGGAGACCGGCATGGTGATCCGGCGCTCGTCCCAGGTGCGTACGGTCAGGAAGGTCAGGGTGATCTCCTCGACCGTGCCCCACTCGCCGTCCACGACCACGGTGTCGCCGATGCGGACCATGTCGCCGAAGGCGATCTGCAGGCCCGCGAAGAGATTGCCGAGGGTGGACTGCGCGGCGACACCGGCGACGATGCCCAGGATGCCGGCCGAGGCCAGCATGGAGGTGCCCACCGCCTTCATCGCGGGGAAGGTCAGCAGCATCGCGGCGGCCGCGACCACGATCACGACGGCGGTGACCACCCGCTGGATGAGCGTGACCTGGGTGCGTACGCGCCGTACCCGGGCCGCGTCGCGCGCTCCGGAGGCGTAGCGGGAGTAGGAGGACTCCACTATGGCCGCGGCGACCCGGATCACGAGCCAGGCGGTGGCGGCGATCAGGACGAGGGAGAGGGTCTGGCCGATCCCCGACTCGTGGTCCTCCACGATCTTGATCTTGGTCCGCTCGTAGGAGCTGCGCAGCAGGGCCGTCAGCAGGACGACCTGGAGCGGTATGCGGCAGCGGCGCAGCAGGCCCCACAGCGGAGTCTCCGGGCGCCGGGCGTCGATCCGGCGCAGCACCTGGTCGACGAGCCACCCCAGCAGTAGGGTCACCACGACCGACCCGCCGAGCACGACCAGTGGACGCATCACGTCCTCCATGGACACCTTGCCACTCCTTCCGGATCCGTGCGGACCCTCTACCCGGGGGTACCTTCTCGCGTCCTCCCCGAACCGTAACTGGCACGATGGGGGCAGTGCGATCCATCGACAGGGAAGTGAATCCAGTGGCCGCCTCTACGGCATCGACCCCGGCACCGGACCAGGACACCACGAAGGGCCCGGCGCCCTCGACCGTGATCCTGTTCCACTCGACCTACGGGCTGCGGCCCGCCGTACAGGCCGCGGCGGAGCGGCTGCGCGCGGCCGGCCACGAGGTGCACGTCCCCGACCTCTTCGATGGGCGCACCGCCGAGACCTCCGAGGACGGCATGGCCATCAAGGAGGAGATCGGCACCGACGAACTGCTGCGCCGCGCGGTGGCGGCCGTGGCGCCGTACTCCGACCGGGGGCTGGTCTACGCCGGGTTCTCGCTGGGCGGTTCGATCGCGCAGAACCTCGCGCTGGCGGACGAGAAGGCGCGCGGGCTGCTGCTGTTCCACGGCACCTCCGACATCGCGGACGACGCGGCCGTGGACGAGCTGCCGGTGCAGCTGCACGTCGCGGACCCGGACCCCTTCGAGCCGCACGACTGGCTGACCGCCTGGTACCTGCGGATGCAGCGGGCGGGCGCGGACGTGGAGATCTACCGCTACGCGGGCGCCGGGCACCTCTTCACCGACCCGGACCTGCCCGACCACGACGAAGAGGCGGCCCAGTCCGCCTGGAAGGTGGCCCTGGGCTTCCTGGCCGACCTGTAGGCCGGTGCGCGGGCGGGCCGTGGGGGCGGCTCAGGGGCGGACGCAGCGCCCGCTGCCGCCGGTGCCCGCAGCGGGCGCACAGATCGCCGAGCGGTCGCCCGCGCGGTGGCTGATGTAGCGCCCCAGGCAGCCGTTCTTCTTCGTACGGCCGCGCTCGGCGCACCAGTCGACCGCCGCGTGCCCGTCGGCGAACGGGCCCGGCGCGTAGAGGACCCAGTAGCCAGGGTTGAGCGAGGCGAAGTCGTCGCTGCGCAGCATCCGGGCCTCGGGCACCTGGCGGCGGACCAGCGCCAGACGGCGGTCCCGGGCGGCCGGGCCGGTGGAGACCGGCTCGGAGTACAGCTGGGCGACCCAGGTGTTCGCGACCCCGCCGGGCGGTGGCGGCGCGGGTGTGGAGGCGGCCGGAGGCGTGGTGGGCGCCGGCCGGGCAGGGGTGTCGGCGGAGCCGGCCGGGCGGCTCGGGGGAGCTTGGGGGGTGCGGGAGGCCGTCGGCGGGGGCTGGGTGGGGGAGGCGTCCGGTGCCGGGGGTGTCGGCGCGGCCGTCCGCTCCGTGCCGGCCTGCGGTCTCGCGCCGTCGTCGGAGGAGTTCACGCCGAGGTAGGCGCCGATGGCGACGAGCACCGCCGCGAGGGCGGCGGCCGGTACGGCCAGCCGGGCACGGCGGGCGGCGGAGCGGGGCGCGGCCGGGCGGGCGGTCGTGGCGGTCGGGCGGCCGTGGATGCCGTACGGGGGAGAAGTGGGGGAGGGGTCCGTGCCGTACGGGGGAGAAGTGGCGGAGGGACCGGTTCCGTACGAGGGCGGGGGCGGGGAGTCGGGCCGGGTCGGTACGTAGCCCGGCCGGTCCTCGGCGGCCTGTGCCAGCAGGGCGTCCAGCCGCGCCGCGTCGGGCCGGGCCGCCGGGTCGCGTACGAGCAGCGCGGACAGTACGGGCGCCAGCGGCCCGGAGCGCACGGGCGGTGGAACCGGGTCTTCCAGGACCGCGGCGAGTGTGGCCAGGGTGGTGGCCCGGCGCAGCGGGGAGACGCCCTCCACCGTGACGTACAGCGTCATGCCCAGCGACCACAGGTCGGACGCCGGGAGGTCGGCGGCGGTGCGGATGCGCTCGGGCGCGATGAACTCGGGCGAGCCGACCAGGTCGCCGGTGGCGGTGAGCGCGGTGGAGCCCTGGAGGGCGGCGATGCCGAAGTCGGTCAGGACGGCGCTGGGGCCGTCGCCCGGCCGGGAAGTGGCCGGGCGCAGCAGGATGTTGGCCGGTTTGACGTCGCGGTGGTGGATGCCGGCGGCGTGTGCGGCCGCGAGGGCGGCCAGCACGTCCCGGCCGATGCGGGCCGCCTCGGCGGGCGGCAGCGGGCCGCGGTCGATCAGGTCCTGGAGGCTGCCGCCGGGCAGCAGCTCCATCACCAGCCACGGGTGCGGAGAGTCGGCCGCGTCCACGATGTGATGGATCGTCACCACGTTGGGGTGGGACAGCCGGCCGAGCGCGCGTGCCTCGCGCAGCACGCGCTCGCGCAGGACCTGTGCGGCCTGCGGGCCGTCCGCCTCCTGCGAAGGGTCCGGGGGACGGACCTCCTTGATCGCGACCTCGCGCATCAGGGCGAGGTCGCGGGCCCGCCACACCGTGCCCATGCCTCCGCCGCCGAGCCGCTCCAGCAGCTCGAAGCGCCCGTCGATGATCCGTCCGTCGCGTCCCCCGGCCATGGGATCAGCGTACGGGCCGGTCCGTGCGCTCCACCCGCTGCGTCCCCGTCAACGTCCGGTAGGAGCGGGCGAGTCGGCTGGTGGCGTTCTTGTCCCGCTTGTCGGAGATGGTGAAGAAGTCCATCTGGGTCCGCTCGGCGGTGACGTCCAGGACGCCGTAGCCGTGCTCGTCCAGATCCGCCCACTTCACGTGCCAGTTGGCCGACTTGATGGCGGCGACCGCGGCGAGCGAGACGCTGTGGGTGGGGACGTGCAGCAGGTCGTCGAGGTTGTCGGAGGTCACCGACGTCACCACGAACTCGGTCGCCACGGTGCCCGATTCGGGGTAGGTGGCGGCGTCGTTGGGCACCTCGTTGGCCCACGAGGTGTGGATGTCGCCCGTCAGGAAGACCGTGTTGGTGATGGAGCGGTCCCGCAGCAGCTGAAGGATCTCGCGGCGGTCGTCGGTGTAGCCGTCCCACTGGTCGGTGTTGACCGCGATGCCGCCCTCCGGCAGGCCCAGGAGCTTGGCCAGCGGCTTGAGGAGGTGCGCGGGCAGCGAGGCGAAGGTGACGGGGGACATCATCACCGGGTTGCCGACCAGGTGCCAGGTGGTGTCCGAGCGTTCCAGTCCGGCCTTGAGCCAGTCCAGTTGGGCGCGTCCGGTCAGGGTGCGGTCGGGGTCGTCGACCTTGCCGCTGCCCACCTTGACCTGCTCGTCGCGGAAGGAGCGCAGGTCCAGCAGGTGCAGATCGGCCAGGGTGCCGAAGCGCAGCCGGCGGTAGGTGGTGCCCTCGATGGAGGGGCGGACCGGCATCCACTCGAAGTACGCCTGCTTGGCGGCGGCCACCCGCGCCGACCAGTCGCCCTCGGTGGCCGGGGTGTGGTTGGCGGCGCCGCCCGACCAGGCGTTGTCGGCGAACTCGTGGTCGTCCCAGATCGCGATGACCGGATGGGCGGCGTGCAGGGCCTGGGCGTCCGGGTCGGTCTTGTGCAGGCCGTGCCGGACGCGGTAGTCGGCGAGCGTGATGATCTCGTGGGCGGGGGAGTGCGCGCGCACGGTGTACTTGGCCGCCGGGTATTCGCCGGACCGGTACTCGTATATGTAGTCGCCGAGATGGAGCACCGCGTCCAGGTCGTCGCGGGCCGCCAGATGGCGGTAGGAGGAGAAGTGGCCCGCCTCCCAGTTGGCGCAGGAGACCGCGCCGAAACGGATGTTGGGCGCCGCGGCGTCGTGCGCGGGGGCGGTGCGGGTACGGCCGACGGGGGAGTGGGTGTCCCCGAAGGTGAAGCGGAAGTAGTAGGAGGTGGCGGGGCGCAGGCCGCGTACATCGGTCTTGACGGTGTGGTCGTGGGCGGCGGAGGCGGCCGCGGTTCCCCGCGCGACCACGTCACTGAAGGCCCGGTCCGTCGCCACCTGCCAACTCACCTGCGCAGCAGGGCCCTTGCCGGAGCCGGGGGCGGCCTCGGCGGTCGGGGTCAGGCGGGTCCACAGCAGGACGCCGTCGGGGAGCGGGTCGCCGGACGCCACGCCGTGCTGGAAGTACCGGTGCTGTGCTGCCTCTTGGGCGAAGGCGAGGGAGCCGCCCGCGAACGGGAGCAGGGCGGCGGTGGCGGCTACGGCCGTAACGGCGGTACGCCGGGAGATCTGGTCATGATCATTCACGGCGGATCACATTACTGGCCGGTATGGGCGATGGGGAGGGGGAATGCGCCACATTCCCCTTCCCTTCATCTCCCTACCTCTTTGTCACTTCTTCAACGTTCACGGTCACTTCTTCTTCGCCGGTCCGAACTCGTCGTCCAGCATCTTCTTGAAGTTGTCCTGCGAGGCCTTCGTGTACTGCGCCGGCGTCATCTGCTGTCCCCTGGGGACCTCGGCCATCGTCAGTTTCTTCTCGCCGTGCATGAAGGTCGGGGTGCCCTTGACGCCGTTGCGGCCGAACAGCGCGGTCATCTCCAGCGCCCAGCGGTCGTACGTGCCGTTCTCGACCGCCGCCCGGAAGGTCCTGTCGCCCTTCAGCTCGGGCACTTGGTCGGCGACCTTGAGCAGGGCGGAGTCCTTGGCGTACGCGTCGTCCCGCTCGTCGGGGTGGTTCTTGGCGGAATACAGCGCCGTCTTGTACTTCAGGAACGCCTCGGGGCTCTTGTTCAGGGCCGCGCCGAGCGCGCTGAGGGCGTTCTTGGAGCCCTCGCCGCCCGCGTTGGGGTCGATGAAGGTGTACATCGTGAAGCGGACCTTGAAACGGCCCTCCTCGATCTGCTGGTTGAGGATCTCGCCGTTGATCTGCTCGAAGGACGCGCAGGCCGGGCAGCGGACGTCCTCGAAGACCTCCAGGGTCTCCTTGGCGTCCTTCTTGCCGATGACGATCTCGGTGCCGTTCTTGCCCTGGGTGTTCTTCGGCGCCACGAGGTCGGCCTCCTTGGCCGCGTCCCAGCCGGTGGGCTCGTTCGCCTTCATGATGCCGAAGCCGATGCCGCCGGCGACGACGAGGACGCCGACCACGGCGCCCGCCACCAGGAGTTGGCGGCGTATCTTCGCGCGCTTCTTCTGGCGCTCGCGCTCGGCGCGTATGCGCTCGCGGGCGGCCTGCTTGCTGGCCTGGCTGTTGCGGTTGCTCATGGCTGCTTCCCCATTTCCTGATGCCCGCGGCGGGCGGGAGTGGACTGGTCGCCGGGTGGGTTCACACGGTGGCGGCGAACCGGTGGGGAGGTCCGCGGCGTACGACGCAGTGCACGAGCTGGGGGAGGGGGCGGGCGGCAGGCAGGCGGCGTACGGGCCGTGTGCGGCGCGGCGGCGGGGGCAGGGCGGCGGACGCCAGCGCGGCGGCGGCCCGCAGCGGCCGGGCGGCCAGGACGGCCACGGCGTCCAGCAGCCGGGCCAGGGCCGCGTCGCCGCGGTGCAGACCGGCCGCGGCCAGCAGCCCGACGGCCAGGTGCGCGCCGAGCAGCAGCCAGGGAGCGGACGGGGAGCCGGCCGCCGGCAGGGGCGAGCCGGGGTGCGCCGCGAGCCGGGCCAGCGGGGTGCCCAACTCCCCGCCCCTGCACAGCAGATCGACCCCGACCTGGCGCAGCGGGCCGGCCAGCGGGCCGCCCGCCGCCCCGTAACAGGTGTGCTGCCCCGCGGTGAAGACGGTGTCGGCGGCCAGTTCCAGCGGCACCAGCAGCGCCGCGACGGGGCCGTACCCGCGCTCGCGCCCGGCCAGTGCGTAGGAGAGGACGAAGACGGCGGCGCAGACCGGGACCAGCGTCATGGCCGGCACGGGCGCACGGGAGAGCAGGACGTGGGAGCCGGTGGACAGCGTCACGCACACCGCCGTGAACAGCGCGGCGCGCACGGCCCTCGGATGCGCTCCCGTCCCCTCCATGACGGGGAAGTCTGCCACGGGCGCGGCGAGTTGACGGGTCAAGATTTGGCATCACCTGGGCGGCGCCGGGCGGTGCGAACGGCGTCGGCCGGCACGCGGTGCGCGTGCCGGCCGAGGGTGGTGCGGGGTGGTGCGAAGGGTCAGGACTTCAGTTCCTTGGCGACCATCTCGTTGTAGCTGTCAGGCGTGGAGGGCGCGATGGTGCTGCCCTGCTGGCCGGGGGTGCCGATGACCTTGCCGTTCACCTTCACCGTCGGGGTGCTCTTGACGTCCTCGGCCTTGTTGAAGGCCTCCGACATCTCCAGCGCCCACCGGTCGTAGGTGCCCTCGCTCAGCGCCTTCTTGAAGGCGTCCTTGCCCTTCAGGGCGGGGACGGTGTCCGCCACCTTGATCAGGTAGTTGTCGTCGGCGAACTTGTCGGGGCCCCGCTCGTCGGGGTGGTACTCCTTGGAGAACAGCGCCTTCTTGTACTCCACGAACGCCTCGGGGCTGACGTCCAGGGCCGCGCCGAGCGCGCTGAGCGCGTTCTTCGAGCCGGTGCCCTGGAGGTTGTTGTCCAGGAAGGTGCCCAGGTGGACGGTGACCTTGTACTTGCCGTCCTTGACGTCCTTTTGGACGGTGTCGCCGACGTTCTGCTCGAAGCTCGCGCAGCCCGGGCAGCGCGGGTCCTCGTAGAGGTCGACGCTGTTCTTGGCGTCCTTCTTGCCGATGGTGATGGTCGTGCCGTCGGCGCCGGAGGTGTTGGCGGGCTTGACCAGCTTGGCGTCCTTGGCCTTGGCCCAGGTGTCGCCGCCACCGTCGCCGCCGGAGTTGGCGACGGCGACGCCTATGCCGCCCGCGACCGCGAGGACCGCGACGATCGAACCGGCGACGACCAGCTGCCGACGGGCCCGGTCCTTCTTGGCCTGCCGCTCGCGCTCGGCGCGCAGCCGCTCGCGTGCCGCCTGCTTGTTGGCCTGGCTGTTGCGGTTGCTCATGACTGTTTTTCTCCGTGTGGGTCCGTGAAAGTGTACGAGGGGTGGAGTCCGGAATTCCGGACGCCGCGTGCTGGTGCCGGTCAGGCAGCGAGCGCGCAGGGCGGTCCACGGCGTACGACGGAGTGCACGAGAAGAGGCAGCGCGCGGGCCGGGCGCTCGTCCCGGGAGGGAGCGGCGGCCGGGCGGCGCGGTGCGGGCGAGGCGCCGACGACCGCGACCGCGATCATCAGGGGCCGGAAGGCGAAGGCGGCCACCGCGCCCACGAGCCGGGCCAGCGCCGCCTCGCCGCGGCGCAGCCACGCCGCCGCCAGCAGCCCGATGCCCAGGTGGGCGGCGAGCAGCAGCAGCCAGGTGGAGGCGGGGGCCGGGCCGTCGGTGGACAGCCTCACCAGCGGTGCGCCGAGGTCGCCGCCACCGCAGAGCAGGTTCACGCCCAGGGAGCGCAGCGGACCGGCCACCGGCCCGCCCGCCGTCCCGTAACAGGCGTGCTGCCCGACGCTGAAGACGGTGTCGGCGGCCAGCTCCAGGGGAACCAGCAGGGCCGCGATGTGCCAGAAGCCGCGCTCCCGGCCGGCCAGCGCGTAGGAGATCGCGAAGACGCCGGCCGAGAGGGCGGCGACGGTGGTCAGCGGCAGCGGCATCCGGGAGAGCAGCACATGGGAGGCAGCGGACAGCGTCACGCACAGCGCCGTGAAGAGCGCCGCGCGCACCGCCCGCAGGTGTGCCGCCGAGATGTCCATTGCAGCGAGTCTCCCACGGTCCGGGGTAAGTGCGGCTTAAGGGTTATCAAACCGGCACTTACCCCTTCTCCGGGGACGGATCTGCGCTCCCCGGGGAACGGAGATCCGCGTCACAGCCCCGGTATCCGGCCGTTGCGGAACAGGTCCACGAAAATCTGGTGGTCGGCGCGGGCCCGGGCGCCGTAGGAGTGCGCGAAGTCCACCAGCAGGCCGCCGAAGCCCTCCTCGTCGGCGGCGATGGCCGCGTCGATGGCGCGCTCGGTGGAGAAGGGCACCAGGGAGTGGCCGCTCTCGTCGTCCGCCGCCGCGTGCATCGTGGCCGTCGCGCGGCCCAGGTCGGCCACGACCGCGGCGATCTCGGCCGGGTCGTCGATGTCGCTCCAGTCCAGGTCGACGGCGTACGGCGAGACCTCGGCGACCAGCTGTCCCGCGCCGTCGAGCTCCGTCCAGCCCAGCCAGGGGTCGGCGTGATCCTGGAGGGCGCGCTGGGAGATGACCGTGCGGTGCCCCTCGTGCTGGAAGTACTCGCGCACCTGCCGGTCGGTGATGTGCCGGGAGACCGCGGGGGTCTGCGCCTGCTTCATGTAGATGACGACATCGTTCTCCAGGGCGTCGCTGTTGCCCTCCAGGAGGATGTTGTACGAGGGCAGGCCCGCCGAGCCGATGCCGATGCCGCGCCGGCCCACCACGTCCTTGACGCGGTAGGAGTCGGGGCGGGCCAGGCTCGCCTCGGGCAGCGTCTCCAGATAGCCGTCGAAGGCGGCCAGGACCTTGTAGCGGGTCGCGGCGTCCAGCTCGATCGAGCCGCCGCCGGCGGCGAAGCGGCGCTCGAAGTCGCGGATCTCGGTCATCGAGTCCAGCAGGCCGAAGCGGGTCAGCGAGCGGGCGTCGCGCAGCGCGTCCAGCAGCGGGCCCTGGGCGGTGTCCAGGCTGAAGGGCGGCACCTCGTCATTCTTGGCGCCGGCGGCCAGACAGTGGATGCGCTCGCGGTAGGCGGCGGCGTAGATCCGCACCAGCTCGGTGATCTGCTCGTCGCTGAGCGCCTTGGCGTAGCCGATCAGCGCGATCGAGGCGGCGAAGCGCTTGAGGTCCCAGGTGAAGGGGCCCACGTACGCCTCGTCGAAGTCGTTGACGTTGAAGATCAGGCGGCCGGTGGCGTCCATGTAGGTGCCGAAGTTCTCGGCGTGCAGATCGCCGTGGATCCAGACCCGGCCGGTGCGGTCGTCCAGATACGGGCCGCCGTGGCGCTCGCGCTCCAGGTCGTTGTAGAAGAGGCAGGCCGTGCCGCGGTAGAAGGCGAACGCCGAGGCCGCCATTTTCCGGAACTTCACACGGAACGCCGCCGGGTCGGCGGCGAGCAGCTGCCCGAAGGCGGTGCCGAAGACGGTGAGGATCTCCTCGCCGCGCTCGTCGGCTCGCGCCTGCTGGTTCGACATCGCTGGGTGCCTCCTGAGGGTCTCGCACGGGAACGGATGTCCCGCTAGAGACCAACGCGCGAAACGACCTGCGCGGTTCCACGCCGGGACCGCTCCGTGCCCCGGCGCGGGGCCTGGCTGACAGTGGGGCCCGGTAACCTTCAGAGCTGTCCCCGCCGACCCGTCACCGACTCTTCCCCGGAGGTCTCCCGCTGTGGCAGCCCCGTCCAGGCCCCCGTTCACGCACCTGCACGTCCACACCCAGTACTCCCTGCTGGACGGTGCCGCGCGGCTGAAGGACATGTTCAACGCCTGCAACGAGATGGGCATGACGCATATCGCCATGTCCGATCACGGCAACCTCCACGGGGCGTACGACTTCTTCCACTCGGCGAAGAAGGCGGGGGTGACGCCGATCATCGGGATCGAGGCGTACGTGGCGCCGGAGTCGCGGCGCAACAAGCGCAAGATCCAGTGGGGCCAGCCGCACCAGAAGCGGGACGACGTGTCCGGTTCGGGTGGTTATACCCACAAGACGATCTGGGCGGCGAACAAGACCGGGCTGCACAACCTCTTCCGGCTGTCCTCGGACGCGTACGCCGAGGGCTGGCTGCAGAAGTGGCCCCGGATGGACAAGGAGACCATCTCCCAGTGGTCCGAGGGGCTGATCGCCTCGACCGGCTGCCCCTCGGGCGAGGTGCAGACCCGGCTGCGGCTGGGGCAGTTCGACGAGGCCGTGCAGGCCGCCAGCGACTACAAGGACATCTTCGGCGCGGGCCGGTACTTCCTGGAGCTGATGGACCACGGCATCGAGATCGAGCGCCGGGTCCGCGACGGGCTGCTGGAGATCGGCAAGAAGCTCGGCATCCCGCCGCTGGTCACCAACGACTCGCACTACACCTACGCCCACGAGGCGACCGCGCACGACGCGCTGCTGTGCATCCAGACCGGCAAGAACCTCTCCGACCCGGACCGCTTCCGCTTCGACGGCACCGGCTACTACCTGAAGTCGACGGACGAGATGTACGCCATCGACTCCTCCGACGCCTGGCAGGAGGGCTGCCGCAACACCCTCCTGGTCGCGGAGCAGATCGACACCAACGGCATGTTCGAGAAGCGCGACCTGATGCCGAAGTTCGACATCCCGGAGGGCTTCACCGAGGTCACCTGGTTCCAGGAGGAGGTGCGCCGCGGCATGGCCCGCCGCTTCCCCGGCGGCGTCCCCGAGGACCGGCAGAAGCAGGCCGAGTACGAGATGGACATCATCATCCAGATGGGGTTCCCGGGGTACTTCCTGGTCGTCGCCGACTTCATCATGTGGGCCAAGAACAACGGCATCGCGGTGGGCCCGGGCCGTGGCTCGGCGGCCGGCTCGATCGTCGCGTACGCCATGGGCATCACCGACCTCGACCCCATCGAGCACGGCCTGATCTTCGAGCGGTTCCTCAACCCCGAGCGCGTCTCCATGCCCGATGTCGACATCGACTTCGACGAGCGTCGGCGCGTCGAAGTGATCCGGTACGTCACCGAGAAGTACGGCGCCGACAAGGTCGCCATGATCGGCACGTACGGCAAGATCAAGGCGAAGAACGCCATCAAGGACTCGGCCCGCGTGCTGGGCTACCCCTACGCGATGGGCGACCGCCTCACCAAGGCCATGCCCGCCGACGTCCTGGGCAAGGGCATCGACCTCTCCGGCATCACCGACCCCAAGCACCCGCGCTACAGCGAGGCGGGCGAGATCCGGGGGATGTACGAGAGCGAGCCGGACGTCAAGAAGGTCATCGACACCGCCAAGGGTGTGGAGGGCCTGGTCCGGCAGATGGGTGTGCACGCGGCCGGCGTGATCATGTCCAGCGAGCCCATCGTCGACCACGCCCCGGTCTGGGTGCGGCACACCGACGGCGTGACCATCACGCAGTGGGACTACCCCCAGTGCGAGTCGCTGGGCCTGCTGAAGATGGACTTCCTGGGCCTGCGCAACCTGACCATC
This sequence comes from Streptomyces sp. UF-297, assembly GCF_058245575.1. Classification (NCBI taxonomy): domain Bacteria; kingdom Bacillati; phylum Actinomycetota; class Actinomycetes; order Kitasatosporales; family Streptomycetaceae; genus Streptomyces; species Streptomyces sp. UF-297. The sequence continues at coordinate 20,778 of NZ_JBSIBZ010000021.1, forward strand.
ATGGACGACGCCGTCAAGATGGTGGAGGCCAACAAGGGCGTCAAGCTGGAGCTCCTCGAGGTCCCGCTGGACGACCCCAAGACCTTCGAACTGCTCTGCCGCGGTGACACCCTCGGCGTCTTCCAGTTCGACGGCGGCCCGATGCGCTCGCTGCTGCGCCAGATGCAGCCCGACAACTTCGAGGACATTTCCGCCGTCTCGGCCCTGTACCGGCCGGGCCCGATGGGCATGAACTCGCACACGAACTACGCCGAGCGCAAGAACGGCCGCCAGGAGATCACCCCGATCCACCCGGAGCTGGAGGAGCCGCTCAAGGAGACCCTGGGCCTGACCTACGGCCTGATCGTCTACCAGGAGCAGGTCCAGAAGGCCGCCCAGATCATCGCCGGGTACTCCCTGGGCGAGGCCGACATCCTGCGCCGCGTCATGGGCAAGAAGAAGCCCGAGGAACTGGCGAAGAACTTCACGATCTTCCAGGCGGGCGCCCGCAAGAACGGCTACAGCGACCAGGCGATCCAGGCGCTGTGGGACGTGCTGGTCCCCTTCGCCGGCTACGCGTTCAACAAGGCGCACTCCTCCGCGTACGGCCTGGTCACGTACTGGACCGCGTACCTGAAGGCGAACTACCCCGCCGAGTACATGTCCGCGCTGCTCACGTCCGTGCGCGACGACAAGGACAAGTCGGCGGTCTATCTGAACGAGTGCCGGCGCATGGGCATCAAGGTGCTGCCGCCCAATGTGAACGAGTCGCTGGCCAACTTCGCCGCCCAGGGCGACGACGTGATCCTCTTCGGCCTCTCCGCGGTCCGCAACGTCGGCACCAACGTGGTCGAGTCGATCATCCGCTGCCGCAAGTCCAAGGGGAAGTACACCTCCTTCCCCGACTACCTGGACAAGGTCGAGGCGGTGGTCTGCAACAAGCGCACCACCGAATCGCTGATCAAGGCGGGCGCGTTCGACGAGATGGGGCACACCCGTAAGGGGCTGATGGCCCACTACGAGCCCATGATCGACAACGTGGTGCAGGTCAAGCGCAAGGAGGCCGAGGGGCAGTTCGACCTCTTCGGCGGCATGGGCGACGAGGCGGACGACGACGGGCCGGGCTTCGGGCTCGACGTGGAGTTCTCCGACATCGAGTGGGACAAGACCTATCTGCTCGCCCAGGAGCGGGAGATGCTCGGTCTCTACGTCTCCGACCACCCGCTGTTCGGCCTGGAGCACGTGCTCTCCGACAAGGCGGACGCCGCGATCTCCCAGCTGACCGGCGGCGACTACTCCGACGGCTCGATCGTCACCATCGGCGGCATCATCTCGGGCCTGCAGCGCAAGATGACCAAGCAGGGCAACGCCTGGGCGATCGCCACCGTCGAGGACCTGGCCGGCTCCATCGAGTGCATGTTCTTCCCGGCGACCTACCAGCTGGTCTCGACCCAACTCGTCGAGGACACCGTGGTGTTCGTCAAGGGCCGGCTCGACAAGCGCGAGGACATCCCGCGGCTGGTCGCCATGGAGATGATGGTCCCCGACCTGTCCGAGGCGGGCACCAACGCGCCCGTGACGATCACCATTCCGACGGTCAAGGTCACCCCGCCGCTGGTGGAGAAGCTCGGCGAGGTGCTGACCAGCCACCGCGGTTCGACGGAGGTGCGCATCAAGCTGCTGGGCGCGCGCAAGACGACCGTGCTGCGCCTGGACCGGCACCGCGTCACCGCCGACCCGTCCCTCTTCGGCGATCTGAAGGTGCTGCTCGGCCCGTCCTGCCTGGCCGGCTGACGGCCGCCGCCCCACGGGGGCGCCAAGGACGCACGAGGGGCGTGCCCGATCCGGGCACGCCCCTCAACTGCTTTACTGCGACGGTCAGTTGTGACCGAAGCGGCGCTGGTGCTTACGGGCGACGTCCGCCGGGCTGCCCTGGGCCTGGGCCTGCGGCTGAGCCTGCGCCTCCATGGCCGACTTCTGCGCCTCCTGCTGGCCGCGCTCGGCGGCCTGGGCGCCCTTCTGCTGCTGATTACGGTCGCGGTTCTTGTTCTTGGCCATGATCTTCCTCCTGACGGGGATCCTGGGATCGGGGCCGCGACCAGACTTACACGCCCGACAGAACCCTGCATTTCGGGCAATTACCGTGAGTGATAAGGGGGGTCGCCGATGGTTTCCGGACGGCCCGGTGAATCCGCCACGCCGATGATCGAGTTCGGGCAGATAACCCCCGTACGGTCGGGCAGACTCGAAGGAAAGCCAGAGGAAAAAACCCGCGCCGGGCGCAGCCGCGCCGACGGCCGGGCTGGGGGGCGACCGTACTTCAGCACCTCAGGGAAGAGGGTGGAACGTGGATCGCTGCGTCGTCCTGGTGGACGCCGGATACCTGCTGGGCGCCGCCGCGAGCCTGCTCGCCGGAGAGCCCGCCCGCTCCCGCATCACCGTCGATCACGCCGCCCTCATCCAGGGGCTGCGCCAGCGCGCCGAGGCCGACACCGAGCGCCCGCTGCTGCGCATCTACTGGTTCGACGGCGCCCCCGACCGCGTACCGCAGCCCGAGCACCGCAGGCTGCGCGTGATGTCCCGGGTCACCGTCCGGCTGGGGGCACTGACCCGCAGCGACGGGCGGTGGGCGCAAAAGGGCGTGGACGCGGCGATGCACGCGGAGCTGACCGAACTGGCCCGCAACCGCGCGTGTTCGGACATTGTGCTGGTGACCGGCGACGGGGACCTGCTGCCGGGGCTGATGTCCGCCAAGGAGCACGGCGTCGCCGTCCACCTGTGGGCGGTGCAGGCCGCCGACGGCGACTACAACCAGTCCGAGGACCTGGTCGCCGAGGCGGACGAGCGCCGGGTGCTGGACCGCAACTGGATCACCCGGGCGGTCCGCGCCAAGGAGGTCCCCGGGCCCTGCGCGCCCGTATCGGTGCCCAGGCCCGAGATCGCCGCGATCCTCTCCGCGCCGCTGCCGGAGTCCGCCGTCGCCGCCGCGGCAGCGGCCGCCGCCGCAGCCGGGCAGGGACCGGAGCCCGGCGAGCGCGGCCACGAGCGCAACGGCTCCAACGGCACCGCCCGCCCGGCCGGCCCCGGCAGCACCGAGGAGGAGGCCGCCGCGGCCGGCGCGGGCGCCGGGCCGTGCGGATCGGCCAAGGGCGTCCCCACCCCCAAGGACCTCGCCGACCTGGGGCGCGGGCCCAGCGCCGGGGCCGCTGCGGTGCCCGCCCCCAGCGCCACCCTGCGCTGGTCCTCGGACAAAGGCTGGGTGGAGCGCGGCGGGCCCGTCGGCGAACCCTCCGAGACGGCCTCACTGCCCACCCTGGCGCAGCTGACCAGCGCGGAGCAGCGCTGGGCCGACCGCGAGGAGGACATCACCGCCGTCAGCGGCGACCCCTTCGAGGTCGGCCAGGTCTTCGCCCGCCGCTGGACCGACCGCCTCTCCGACACCGTCCACCTCCAGCAGCTCTCCACGGAATACCCCCGCATCCCGCACCGCATCGACGGCGAACTGCTGCGCTACGCCGCCCGGTTCGGCCTGCTGGCCCACAAGGACGACCAGATCGACGAGCACGACCGCTATGCGATCAGGGCCGGGTTCTGGCGGGAGGTGGACCTGCGCACCGCCGCCGAGCACGCCCCCGCCGGCGAATGAGGCAGCAGGACAAAGCGGTGTCCCGGGCGCCCCGCGGACGGAGGACGGCCCCGGGACGCGTACCCTCATTGCTCGTGAGGACGGGCGCGAAACAGGTGGAGCACGGCGAGCCGGTGTGTGCCGTGCGGGACCTGGTCAAGACGTACCCCGCGGTGCGCGGGCGCCGGGGAGCGGCGCAGGCGCCGGCGGTGCGCGCCAGCGACGGGATCAGCCTGGACGTGCGCCGCGGCGAGATCTTCGGGCTGCTGGGCCCCAACGGCGCGGGGAAGTCGACGCTGGTACGCCAGCTGACCGGCCTGATGCGCCCGGACTCGGGCACCGTGCGCGTCCTGGGCCATGACCTGGTACGCCATCCGGAGCGGGCCGCGCGGCTGCTGGGCTATCTGGGCCAGGAGTCCACCGCGCTGGACGAGCTGACGGTGGCGCTGGCCGTGGAGACCACCGGGCGGCTGCGCGGGCTGGCGGCCAAGGACGCCAGGGCCGGGCGGGACGCGGTGATCGAGGAACTGGGCCTGGGCGGGATCGCCGGGCGGCCTCTGAAGAAGCTCTCCGGCGGGCAGCGCAGACTGGCGTGCTTCGCGACGGTGCTGATCGGTGAGCGCCCGCTGCTGGTGCTGGACGAGCCGACCACCGGCATGGACCCGGTGGCCCGGCGCGCGGTGTGGGCCGCGGTCGACCGGCGCAGGGCAGGGCAGGGCACCACCGTCGTGCTGGTGACGCACAACGTCATCGAGGCGGAGAGCGTGCTGGACCGGGTCGCGGTGCTGGACCGCGGGCGGGTCATCGCCTGCGACACACCGGGCGGGCTCAAGGACGTGGTGGGGGACGAGGTACGGCTGGAACTGGTGTGGCGCGAGCGGGCCCCCATGGAGGTGCCCGAGGTCGCCGACCTGAGCGGCCGCGCGCAGGCCACCGGGCGCCGCTGGACCCTGCGCCTGTCCCCGGATCAGGCCCGCGCGGCCGTGTCCGCGGTCACCACCGGCCCCGCCTTCGCCGCCCTGGACGACTTCACTCTCGCGACGCCGAGCCTGGAGGATGTGTATCTGGCGCTGGGCGGGCGGGCCGAGGGGTTGGTCAAGGCGTGAGGCGAGGTATGCGGCCGGGGGGCCGGGGGTTGTCCTCCGGGGGTGAGCGGCACTCTCGCGACGCCGAGCCTGGAAGGTGTGTATCTGGCGCTGGGCGGGCGGGCGGAAGGGCTGGTCAAGGCGTGAGGTGGGTGGCTGTGGGCCGGGGGGCCGTACGCAGGAGGGCGTGGTGAAGGCGTGAGTGTGGTTCCCGCGGAAGCGGTGACCGGGGCAGGTGCCGGGCGGGCCGACAGCGGTGGCGCGCAGGCGCGACCCGAGAGCGGTGCGGCCGCCGCGCTGGCCCCGCGGGCGCGCCTGCTGCCGGCGCTGGCCGCCGTCTACCGCGCCCAGCTCTCCCGGGCCAGGGTCGCCCGTATCCCGCTGCTGTTCGTCGCCACCTTCCAGTCCGTCGGGATCATGATCCTGATGCGCGGGGTGGTGGACGGCGGCAGCGAGGCGCGGGCGGTGGTGTCCGGGTCGAGCGTGCTGGTCGTGGCGTTCGTCGCGCTGAATCTGCTCGCCCAGTACTTCGGGCAGCTGCGGGCCGGCGGCGGCCTGGACCACTACGCGACGCTGCCGGTGCCGCCGGCCGCCGTGGTGCTGGGGGCGGCCGCCGCGTACGCCTCCTTCACCGTGCCCGGCACGGCCGTGACCGCGGTGGTGGGCTGTGCCCTGTTCCAGCTGCCGATGACCCACCTGTGGGTGCTGGTGGCCGTCATCCCGCTTGCCGGAGCCGCGCTGGCCGGGCTCGGCGCCGCCCTCGGGCTGCTCGCGCCGCGCCAGGAACTGGCCACGCTCTGTGGCCAGTTGGGGATGTCGGCGGCGCTGCTGCTGGGCGTGCTGCCGGCCGACCGGATGCCCGTGGTGATCACCTGGGCGCGCGATCTGCTGCCCTCCACCTACGGCGTGGAGGCGCTGGCGCGCACCTTCGACGCGCGCCCCGACTGGGCGCTGGTCGGCATCGATCTGGGGGTGTGCGCGGCCGTGGGCGTGCTCTCGCTGGCCGTCGCGACACGGGCGTATCGGCGGGCGGCCGTCCGGTGAACGGGCGGCGGGGCCGAAACGGCCGTCCTGCTGCCGACCGTACGGCGCCGACCTGGCACGATGACGGGGTGACCGCACCGCTGACACCTCCCGGCCAACCGTCCGACCGCCCGCCCCACCAGCCGCCCGCGTACAGCCCCTGGTCCACGCCCGCCGGCGAGGAGGGGAACGTGCCCGAGTACGGCGAGGCCGGTGCCGACAGCGGTGACCTGCGCCGTGAGGTGCGCGAGGCCGTGGTGATCGCGGTCGTGCTGACGGTGCTCGGGGTGCTGCTCGGGGTGCTGTGGGCGTGGCTGGCGCCCAAGGTCCCGCTGATCTCGGACGGCCAGAACGTCTACCTGAAGAACACCGAGGGCGAGGAGGCGATCGGCGCGGACGGCACCTTCGTCCTGCTGGCGCTGGCCTTCGGCGTGCTGAGCACGGCGGCGGTCTTCCTCTTCCGGCGGCGCGGGGGCATTCCGCTGGTGGTGGCGGTCGCGGTGGGCGGGCTGCTCGCGTCGCTGCTGGGCTGGCAGGCCGGGATGTGGCTGGGCCCGGCGCAGGAGGTGGGCGCGCACGCCGCCCAGGTCGGCGCGGGTGTCACTTTCGATGCGCCGCTGCGGCTCCAGGCCAAGGGCGCGCTGCTGGCCTGGCCGGTCGCGGCGATGCTGGTTCAGCTGGCGCTGACCGGACTGTTCGGGCCGCGCGATCCGGAGCCGGCGCCGGTGGTGCCGGACTGGTCCGGCGCGCCGCCGACGCCGTCCGGGCCGCCGCAGTCGCCGTCCGGCGAGTAGGCCCCACGCGCCGGCTCGTGCCGCCGGGCCTCTTGCCGGACCCGCGCCCTGGCGGCGGGCTTGCTTGTGCCGCCGTGGTGCGGGTCCGGCGAGGCGCTCAGCGTCGCGCTGCCGGCGCGGTCGTGAAACCGCAGGCCGGTGGGGGCCGGTCGCGCAGTTCCCCACGCCCCTCAGGGGGCAGGCGTCATGCGGGACGTCGCCCGTGGTTGGCCTTGCCCTTTTTGATGCGCCACTTCCGCTTGCGGGTCTTCTTCGACATGTGCCGCCTCCCGTCTGCGGTGCCCGGGTGCGTACGGGATGACGTACGCGGGGAGCCGGGTCCTGACTGGGTCCTATCGGAGGCGGCCGGGCGCGTAAAGACCTTTGGCGCGCGCAGCGCCTCAGACCCGAGCGATCCGCGCCATCGTGGCGCCCGTGAGGGAGACCAGGTCGGCGGGGGCCAGTTCGGCCTCCAGGCCGCGGCGGCCCGCCGAGACACAGATGGTGCGGTGGGCGTCCGCGGAGGCGTCCACGACCGTGCGCAGCCGCTTGCGCTGGCCGAGCGGGGAGATCCCGCCCAGGACGTAGCCGGTGCTGCGCTCGGCCGCCGCGGGGTCGGCCATGGCGGCGCGCTTGCCGCCGACCGCGGCCGCCAGCGCCTTGAGGTCCAGCGAGCCGGACACCGGTACGACGGCGACGGTGAGGGTGCCGTCCACGTCGGCCAGGAGCGTCTTGAAGACCTGCTCGGGGCAGACGCCGAGGGCCTGTGCGGCCTCCTCGCCGTAGGAGGCGACGGCCGGGTCGTGCTCGTAGGAGTGGACCGTGAAGGGCACGCCCGCCTCGGCGAGGGCGACCGTGGCCGGGGTGCCGCCGGACTGCTTGGCCGCTGCGGACTTCTTGGACTTCTTCGCCAACGTGGCGCCGCCTAACGTCGGTTGGGGCCGTACCTCGGTCGGAGTCGTGCCTCAGTTGGGACTGGTCGGCTGCCGGGTCAGCTCCACGGCCGGCAGCGACGGGAGCTTACCGATCACCGCCGTCTCCTGGCGAAGCAGTTTCAGCTCTTCGGTGAGCCGGGACGCGGTGTCCGGCGCCTGGAGCAGCCGCTGCTTGGCGGGGATGTCCAGGACGGCGGCGGCCGCGACCAGGTAGGAGAGCACGGACGGGTCGGCGGGCAGGTCCTGCCCGGTGGTCAGGGTGCGCTCGTGCGCCCAGGCCAGCCGCTTCTGGTACGTACGGAAGGCCCGTACGACCCCGGAGGCCAGCGCACCGGCCCCCTCGCCCTGCTCCTCCTCCAGTTCCTCCACCTCGCCGACCAGATACGGCCCGGTGGCGTCCACGGAGCGCAGCCGGAAGCGGGTGGTGCCGGTGGCCAGCACCTCGTAGCCGCTCTTGCCGCCGGATGCCTTCTCGTCGTCCTTCTTCCGGATGGTGGCGGCGTCCGCCACGCACCCCACGGTGTGGAAGGCCTGGATCGGGTCGGTGCCGAAGCCCGCACCCGGGCCGTCGGCGGGCAGCGCGGTGCTGTCGGGCATGCCCGGCGCCGTGGGCGCGACCTCGCGGCCGTCGCGGATGGCGACCACCCCGAAGCGGCGCTCGTCCTCGGGCAGCGCGAGCAGGTCGCCCATCAGCGCCCGGTACCGCGCCTCGAAGACGTTCAGCGGGAGGACGAGTCCCGGGAACAGCACCGAGTTCAGCGGGAAGAGCGGTAGGCGCACGGAGGTCACAGTCCGTAAGCCTAGAGCCTGCGGAGACGAGGGCGGTTCACGGGCCGGTTCGTACGGGTTTCCCACGGGTTTCCCGGCGCTGCCGCGGAGCCCCGCGCCGAGGCCTCACTGGCGCCGCAGCAGCCGGGACGCGCCCGCCGCCACCGTCGTCGCCAGCACCCACCCCGCCATGATCAGCACCGCCGCCGCCCACTGCGCGGCGCCCTCCGGCTTCCAGGAGGTGTCCTGGTTGAGATTGATCACCGGCAGCAGCAGGTCGAGGGTGTAGATGTACGGGTTCCACGGCGGGGCCTCGCCGGCCTTGAGGGCGGGCGGCGGATTGCGCGAGAAGTAGACCGTGCCCACCGCCCACAGCACGACCATCCACACCGCGGCGCGGCCCGGCTTGTAGCCGTAGGCCACCGTCCAGTCCTGCAGATAACCCCACGCCTTCGCCGCCAGCGGCAGCGTCTCGCGGCGGCGGCGCTGCTTGGCCAGCAGCACATCCCGGGCGTCGGAGTCCTCGCCGCTGCGGCGCAGCGCCGCGGCGAGCATCTCGTACGGCTCGGGAGCGTACTCGGCGGTCGCCGCCGCCACCCACTGCAGCCGCAGCGCCAGCGGGAAGGGGCCGCGCGGTATCAGCGTCTCGTAGGCGAAGCCCGCCATCCACAGGCCGCCCACCCCCGGCCAGCTCGCCGACTTGTCGACGAGGTTCACGACCCGGGCGCCGGAGAGGATCACCCGGCCGCGCTGCGGGCGCTCGCACAGGAACCGCAGCTCGGGGACCTGGATACGGCGCAGCGACAGCTCCTGGTCGGACTCCATGGAGAAGCGGGCCATCTCGAAGTCGACCGCGTCGCCGAAGCGCCCGTCGTCCAGCCGTATCCCGCCCTCGCACTCGAAGCGCTGCAGGCGGGTGCCGCGGGTGGGGGTGAGCGGGATGCCGTACGGGGGAGTGGTGCCGGTGTTGGAGAACGGCGAGCCGGGCAGCCCGGCGGCCGTCAGGTACAGGGTGCGCTCCACCGTCAGCTGCGGGGCGTTCAGCGCCCGGCGCCCGTACGGGTTGCACAGCCGGCTGCCGCGCAGGCTCAGCGAGACGCCGACCGTCGCCCCGCGCAGCGAGAACTCGCCGTAGGACTCCATCAGTTCGGCCTGCAGGTCCTGGGTGACGGTCAGCCCGTCCGCCATGATCGACCGGCCTTGGCGGTCCTTGTGCACCACGGCCTGGTTGAGCAGGAGGTCCGTACCGATGTGGGCGTCGGTGAGCCGGATGCCGGAGCGGATCACACAGCGCGGCAGGTGCAGATCGCCTTCCGTGCGCAGCCGGGCCGCCTCGAAGCGCGGGATCGCGCAGCCGACCATGCGCAGGGTGGTGAAGTGGCTCTCCGGGAGCACCACCTCGTTCTGGAAGCGGCACCCGCGCAGCTCCACGAATGGCTTGATCGTGCCCCCCGCCAGGTCCAGAGTGTCCGTGATGTACGCACCGGTCAGCTTGAGGGCGGAGACCCGGCCCGGCTGCGCGGGCGGGCTCTCCAGGAGCAGTAAAGCGATCACCCGGGCCCGCACGCTGCGCTCGGGGCCCCACGCCGCCCGGCCGTGCGGGTCGTCCCCGGCGGTGTCCCGGGTGCGCAGATCGCAGGTGGAGCCGTTGCGGAAGGCCTGCCACATGCTCCACTCCGCGGAGGTCAGCTGCAGGTCGGCGGGTGCGTCGCCGTCCACGGGCGCGGTCATCGCGGCATCCCCCTCTTTCCCCGGCGATCTTCCGTACTTCTGTACGATCCCCATTCCCTCCAGGTGATCGCTTCAACGCGGGTGCGCGGGGCCAACTCCGGACAACTTCGCGGGGCCGTGCGGGCCGGGCCGGGGAGTATGTACCGCGCTGTGTATCACCCAGTGATACGGGCGACAGGGCGCGGGGGCGGGTCTGAGACACTGGGAGTGTGATCTCCCGAATCGATCTGCGCGGTGACGCCCTCCTTGAGGGCGGCGCCCTGCGCGACCTGCTGCCCCGTGCCGAGTTCGACGTGGAAGCCGCCCTGGAGAAGGTGCGGCCCATCTGCGAGGACGTGCATCATCGGGGCACGGCGGCGCTGATCGAGTACGCGGAGAAGTTCGACGGCGTGCGGCTGGAGCGGGTCAGGGTGCCCGCGAAGGCGCTGGCCGAGGCCCTGGAAGGCCTCGACGCGGCCGTGCGCGCGGCCCTGGAGGAGTCGATCCGGCGGGCCCGGATCGTGCACCGCGCCCAGCGCCGCAGCGAGCACACCACCCAGGTCGTGCCCGGCGGCACGGTCACCGAGAAGTGGGTGCCGGTCGAGCGCGTGGGCCTGTACGCCCCCGGCGGCCGGTCCGTCTACCCCTCGTCCGTGATCATGAACGTCGTCCCGGCCCAGGAGGCGGGCGTCGAGTCGATCGCGCTGGCCTCCCCGCCGCAGGCCGAGTTCGGCGGACTGCCGCACCCGACCATCCTCGCCGCCTGCGCCCTGCTGGGCGTCGACGAGGTGTACGCCGTCGGCGGCGCCCAGGCCGTGGCGATGTTCGCGTACGGCACGGTGCGTGCCGGAGACCCCGACGGGTGCGCCCCGGCCAACATGGTCACCGGCCCCGGCAACGTCTGGGTCGCCGCCGCCAAGCGCTACTTCACCGGCCGTATCGGCATCGACACCGAGGCCGGGCCGACCGAGATCGCGGTGCTGGCGGACGACACCGCCGACCCGGTGCACGTGGCCGCCGACCTGATCAGCCAGGCCGAGCACGACCCGCTGGCCGCCGCCGTCCTGGTCACCGACTCCGTCGAGCTGGCGGACGCCGTCGACAAGGAGCTTCAGCCGCAGATCGCGGCCACCAAGCACATCAGCGACCGGATCGTGCCCGCCCTTGAGGGCAAGCAGTCCGCCATCGTGCTGGTCGACGGCATCGAGCAGGGCCTGCGCGTCGTGAACGCGTACGGCGCCGAGCACCTGGAGATCCAGACCGCCGACGCGAGCGCGGTCGCCGTCCGGGTCCGCAACGCCGGAGCGATCTTCGTGGGCCCCTACGCCCCCGTCTCGCTCGGCGACTACTGCGCCGGGTCCAACCACGTGCTGCCCACCGGCGGCTGCGCCTGCCACTCCTCGGGTCTGTCGGTCCAGTCCTTCCTGCGCGGCATCCACGTCGTGGACTACTCCCGCGACGCGCTGGCCGAGGTGACCCACCATGTGGTGACCCTCGCCGAGGCCGAGGACCTCCCGGCCCACGGCGCAGCCCTCAAGGCACGATTCGGGTGGAAGGTTCCGCAGAGCACGTGACCGGCATTGACGATCTCCCCATCAGGGACGAACTGCGCGGCAAGTCCCCGTACGGCGCCCCGCAGTTGGACGTCCCCGTACGTCTGAACACCAACGAGAACCCCTACCCGCTGCCCGAGCCGCTGGTACGGCGGATCGGCGAGCGGGTCACCGAGGCCGCCCGCCACCTCAACCGCTACCCGGACCGGGACGCGGTCGAGCTGCGCACGGCGCTGGCCGCGTACCTCACCCGCACGGCGGGCCACGAGGTCGCGATGGCCAACGTATGGGCCGCCAACGGTTCCAACGAGGTCATCCAGCAGCTGCTGCAGACCTTCGGCGGTCCCGGCCGCAGCGCCATCGGCTTCGAGCCCTCGTACTCGATGCACGGCCTGATCTCGCGCGGCACGGGCACGGAGTGGATCTCCGGCCCGCGCAACGAGGACTTCACCATCGACGTCGAGGCGGCCAAGGCCGAGATCGCGGCCCGCCGGCCCGACGTGGTCTTCGTCTGCTCGCCCAACAACCCCACCGGCACGGCCGTCGAGGCCGAGACGGTCCTCGCCCTGTACGAGGCCGCGCAGGCCGCCAAGCCCTCCCTGGTGGTCGTCGACGAGGCGTACGGCGAGTTCAGCCACCGCCCCTCGCTGCTCCCGCTGATCGAGGGCCGGCCCAATCTGGTCGTCTCGCGGACCATGTCCAAGGCGTTCGGCGCGGCCGGGCTGCGGCTGGGCTATCTGGCGGCGGACGCGGCCGTCGTGGACGCCGTACAGCTGGTACGCCTGCCGTACCACCTCTCGTCCGTCACCCAGGCCACCGCGCTCGCGGCCCTGGAGCACACCGATACGCTGCTCAAATACGTCGAGCAGCTCAAGGACGAGCGGGACCGCTTGGTGAGCGAGCTGCGGGCGACGGGCTGCGAGGTCGTGGAGTCCGACGCCAACTTCGTACAGTTCGGCCGCTTCGATGACGCCCACGCCGCCTGGCAGGCCATCCTCGACCGAGGCGTACTGGTCCGAGACAACGGCGTACCGGGCTGGCTGCGGGTGACCGCCGGCACCCCCGCCGAGAACGACGCGTTCCTCGACGCGGTTCGCGCAGTGATGAAGGAGAATCGATGACCCGCGTTGGGCGCGTGGAGCGCACCACGAAGGAGACCTCGGTGCTCGTCGAGATCGATCTCGACGGCACCGGGCAGGTGGACGTGTCGACCGGGGTCGGCTTCTACGACCACATGCTCGACCAGCTCGGCCGCCACGGCCTGTTCGACCTCACGGTCAAGACCGACGGCGATCTGCACATCGACACCCACCACACCATCGAGGACACCGCCCTCGCGCTGGGCGCCGCCTTCAAGCAGGCGCTCGGCGACAAGGTGGGCATCTACCGCTTCGGCAACTGCACCGTCCCGCTGGACGAGTCCCTGGCGCAGGTGACCGTGGACCTCTCCGGGCGCCCCTACCTGGTGCACACCGAGCCCGAGGGCATCGCGCCCATGATCGGCACGTACGACACCACCATGACCCGGCACATACTCGAGTCCTTCGTCGCGCAGGCGCAGATCGCCCTGCACGTGCACGTGCCCTACGGGCGCAACGCCCACCACATCGTGGAGTGCCAGTTCAAGGCCCTTGCCAGGGCGCTGCGTTACGCCAGCGAGCGCGACCCGCGCGCCGCCGGAATCCTCCCGTCGACCAAGGGTGCGCTGTGAACGGCCTGTCCACCGTCTTCATCGTCCTGGGGCTGTTCCTCCTGGGCGGGGTCTACTCCTTCAAGAAGCAGGGCATGCCCAAGAGCGTGATCGTCCTGCTGTGCATCGGCTCGGCGATGTGCCTGGCCGCCGGCATCCTGCGGCTGGAGGTGTGGAATTGAGCCCTTCGCGCAAGAAGGTCGTGGTCTTCGACTACGGCTTCGGCAACGTACGTTCCGCGGAGCGCGCCCTGGCACACGTCGGCGCCGATGTGGAGATCACCGGTGACTACGACCGGGCCATGAACGCCGACGGGCTGCTGGTCCCCGGCGTCGGCGCCTTCGCCGCCTGCATGCAGGGCCTGCGCGCGGCGCGCGGCGACTGGGTCGTGGGCCGGCGGCTGTCCGGCGGGCGCCCGGTGATGGGCATCTGCGTCGGGATGCAGATCCTCTTCGGGCGCGGCATCGAGCACGGCGTGGAGACTTCAGGCCTGGACGAGTGGCCCGGCACGGTCGGACCGCTCAAGGCCGAGGTCGTCCCGCACATGGGCTGGAACACCGTCGAGGCCCCCGCCGACACCCGGCTCTTCGCCGGGATGGACGCCCAGGACCGCTACTACTTCGTGCACTCCTACGCGGTGCACGACTGGGAGCTGGAAGTGGGCAACGCCCATATCCGCGCGCCGAAGGTCACCTGGGCCACGCACGGCGAGCGGTTCGTGGCCGCCGTGGAGAACGGCCCGCTGTGGGCCACCCAGTTCCACCCCGAGAAGTCCGGCGACGCCGGCGCCCAGCTCCTGACCAACTGGATCAACACCCTGTGAGCCCCCAGATGCCGAAGCTTGAACTCCTTCCCGCCGTCGACGTCCGCGACGGCCAGGCCGTACGCCTCGTCCATGGCGAGTCCGGCTCCGAGACCTCCTACGGCGACCCGCTGCAGGCGGCGCTGGCCTGGCAGCGGGCGGGCGCCGAGTGGCTCCATCTGGTCGACCTGGACGCGGCGTTCGGCACCGGCGACAACCGCGCGCAGATCGCCGAGGTCGCCCGCTCCATGGACATCAAGGTCGAGCTGTCCGGCGGCATCCGTGACGACGCGTCGCTGGCCGCCGCGCTCGCCACCGGCTGCACCCGGGTCAACCTGGGCACCGCGGCGCTGGAGACCCCCGACTGGGTCGCCAAGGTCATCGCCGAGCACGGCGACAGGATCGCGGTCGGTCTGGACGTGCGCGGTACGACGCTGCGCGGCCGCGGCTGGACCCGCGACGGCGGCGACCTGTACGAGACCCTGGCCCGCCTGGACTCCGAGGGCTGCGCGCGCTACGTGGTCACCGACATCAACAAGGACGGCACGCTCCAGGGCCCCAACCTGGAACTGCTGCGCAACGTCTGCGCCGCCACCGACAAGCCGGTGGTGGCCTCTGGCGGCGTCTCCTCCCTTGACGATCTGCGTCAGCTTGCGACTCTGGTACCGGACGGCGTCGAGGGCGCGATCGTCGGAAAGGCGCTGTACGCCAAGGCGTTCACCCTGGAAGAGGCACTGGCCGCCGTGTCCTAGCCGGCACGGCCCGAGATGAAGGGCAGCGTCATGGCCATCGAGCGTGCGAGAAGCGACAGTTCCCGGGAGTCCTGGGAGGAGACCATCGGCTTCGCGCGTGCCGTGGCCGCCGGTGACCGGGTCCTGGTCGCCGGGACGATGCCCCTGGTGGACGGCGTGCTTTACGGCGAGGGCGACCCCTACGAGCAGACCAAGGTCGCCTTCGCCAACGCGCTCGCCGCGCTGGAGCCCTTCGGCCTCGGCGCCGAGGCCGTCGTCCGTACCCGGATGTACCTCACCCACCTGCGTGACGTGGACGAGGCGGGCCGGGCCCACAAGGAGTTCTTCGACGCCGTGCGTCCCGCCACCACCCTGCTGGTGGTGTCCGGTTTCGTCGACTCCCGGGTCCTGGTCGAAGTTGAACTAGAAGCGTATCGAGAGGCCTGAAACACCATGACCCTGGCGGTCCGAGTCATCCCCTGCCTGGACGTCGAAGGCGGCCGGGTCGTCAAGGGCGTGAACTTCCAGAACCTGCGCGACGCGGGCGACCCCGTCGAAATGGCCAAGATCTACGGCCAGGAGGGCGCCGACGAGCTGACCTTCCTGGACATCACCGCCTCCTCCGGCAACCGCGAGACCACCTACGACGTGGTGCGCCGCACCGCCGAGCAGGTCTTCATCCCGCTCACCGTCGGCGGCGGCGTCCGCACGCCGGAGGACGTCGACAAGCTGCTGCGGGCCGGCGCGGACAAGGTGGGCGTCAACACCGCCGCCATCGACCGCCCCGAGCTGATCCGCGAGATCGCCGAGCGCTTCGGCAGCCAGGTGCTGGTGCTCTCCGTGGACGCCCGCCGCGGCGAGTCGGGATCCTTCGAGGTCACCACGCACGGCGGGCGCCGCTCCACGGGCATCGACGCCGTCGAATGGGCGCACCGCGCCGCGGAGTTGGGGGCCGGGGAGATCCTGCTGAACTCCATGGACGCGGACGGCACCAAGGACGGCTACGACACCGAGATGATCAAGGCGGTCCGGGCGCATGTCTCGGTGCCGGTCATCGCCAGCGGCGGCGCGGGAAAGCTCGCCGACTTCGCGCCCGCTGTGGACGCGGGCGCCGACGCGGTGCTGGCCGCCTCCGTCTTCCACTTCGGCGATCTGCGCATCGGCCAGGTCAAGGACGCGCTGCGGGACGCCGGGCACCCGGTCCGCTGAGGCGGCGCCCGCCGAGCCGGGCTCAAGTCCTCTGGCCTGACGACGGCTCAAGTCCTCTGGCCTGACGACACGTTCGTATGATCGTCGGTGACTTCTTGATCGCTCCGTAGTTGATCACGGTGAACGGGGCCGCACCGGCCGGCCCTTCAGGGTGACGGATCAAGGAGTCATGCAGTGAACGACACGATCGGCAACGGACCCAAGAAGCTGTCCCGCTGGGTGGCGCTGGCGGCGGTCGCGGTGGTGGCGACCGGGGTGGCGGCCGGTCCGGCGTACGCCGACGAATACCCCCGCAACTCCCACAACGCCCCCCGCGTCGCCCTGATCAACACCGGCCAGATCGACGACCCGATGGAGGACGTGCTGGAGCACTTCCTGCTCTTCGGCGACGGTTACACCTGGGACTGACCGGCCTCCGCCAGTAAAGGGAGGGCATCTCTGCTTGACGTGGAGGTGTCCTCCCTTTCTGTTGGGCGGGCGCTCTGCCGGTGGATTCCCCGTGTCCTCGGGGTGGCCGCATCCCGCGCCACACTCGTTACCGACCGTGCGAATACAGATTCGGTAGCGGATCTGGTAGTGATCTTGGTGGTGCGCGGCCTACTCTGGCCGCATGCCTGGAATCACGATCGAATTCACCGAGGAAGAGCTGGCTGAGCTGCGCGCGGAGGCCAAGGAGCGGGGCTTGGCGATCAAGCGGCTGGCCCACGACATACTGACCGAGGATGTGGTGCGGCGGCGGCAGAAGCAGCGCTTCGTCGAGGGCGCGGTACGGAAGGCCTTCGAGTACAAGGCGGAGTTCGAGCAGGTCTTTCCGGAGGGGCAGAGGTGATCCTTGACGTCGACGCCGGGTGGATCCTCAATGTCCAGATCGAGGTCTCGCCGCCGAACACGCCCGTACGGGACTGGGGAGCTCTGCACTGCATGGCTGGGCGGCACCGGTACGAGCGCTTTGCGGGAGAGGCGTACTACGAGGAGGCGGCCACCCGGGCCGCCACCTTCCTGCACACCGCGTTGGTGCTGAAGCCGTTCTCCGACTACAACGCCACGATCGGAGCGGCCTGTGCTGATACCTACATGGGCGACTCCGGAGAGCCGATCGCCCCGCCACCCGGCGCCATGGCGCACCTTGTGAGCGAGATCCGCCGAGAAGAAGCGGGCCTGCTGGAAGCGGCACTGCGGCTCCGGGAATGGACGGTCAAGTAACCGCCGCCCGGCCACCGTTCACGGGAAAACGGACGGTGGCAGGGCCGATGGTTGCCCCAGGAGCGGCGCGCGGTGTGGTGGTGTTCATGATGGCGGCGCGCAACGGATAGCGGTGTCCCTGTGGGCTGGCGTGGGCGCGGCGTAGGGGGACGCACGCAGGGCGCGGGGTGGGCGGCGGGTCGCCGGATCCACCGGGGGCGTGCCGCGCCGTGTGCCGGTCGTGACGGCATGCGCCCTGGCATGGGTGCGGGCCGGACCGCACGATGGAGTCCGTCGGCGGGGCCGGCCGGGCCGGATGATGCGGCCGGGGGTGAAATCCCGTGAGAGCGGGCGGAGTTCGAAAGGGGCGGCAGCTGTCCGAGGAGCGGCGTGCGATGTGGTTGTGTTCATGATGGCGGCGCGCTTAGCGTGCACCGCGTTCGAGTGGAGCACTTATCGGAGCACCTTGGACACTCTCGGAAGGGAAACTTTCCATGGCTTCGTCCTCCGGCCGCCACCGTGCGCCCCGGCCCCGCAGCGGCGCCCGACGCCTGCTGGCGAGGGTTTCGGCCGCCGGCGCCACCCTGGCCCTGCCCGTCGCCGGTGCCACCGCCGCGAGCGCGGCGGACTCCGGCAGCTACACCGTCGCCCCCGGTGACAGCCTCTCCCGGATAGCCGAGAAGGCCGGCGTCAGCTGGCACCGGCTCTACGAGCGCAACAGGTCCGTGATCGGCAGCGATCCGGACCTCATTCGTGTCGGGACCACCTTGCGGCTGAGCGGCCAGCGGGCCGCGCGCGCGGGCTCGGGCCGCTCCCATGCGCTGCGCTCGCAGGCCGTACGGCCCGTCAACGGGGGGTTCGCGACGGCCGGTTACCAGGCGGGCGGCAGTCGCTGGGCCAACGGCCACACCGGGCAGGACTTCGCGGTGCCCATCGGGACCCGGGTGCTCTCCGCCATGTCCGGCACCGTGGTCAAGGCGGGCTGGGGCGGCGCGTTCGGCTACGAGGTCGTCATCCGGCACCGCTCCGGCTCCTACACCCACTACGGGCATCTCTCGCGGATCCTGGTCTCCGAAGGGCAGCCGGTGGCCGCGGGACAGCGCATCGCCCGCTCCGGCAACACCGGCAACACCACAGGACCGCACCTGCACTTCGAGGTCCGTACGGGCCCCGGCTTCGGTACGGACGTCAACCCGGTGGCCTGGCTGAACCGGCACGGCGTACGGCTGTGAGGCGCGGCGGGGCGCCCGGGGGCGCCCCGCGCTGGGCCGGTTACCGCTTGCGGGCGGCGCGGACGAACTCGCGGTTCATCTTGGTGATGCTGAACAGCGGGATGCCCTTGGGGCAGGCGGTGGCGCACTCGCCGGTCAGGGTGCAGCCGCCGAAGCCCTCGTCGTCCATGGTGGAGACCATGTCCAGGACCCGGCTCTCGCGCTCGGGGGCGCCCTGCGGCAGCACGTTCAGATGGTTGATCTTCGCCGAGGTGAACAGCATCGCCGAGCCGTTGGGGCAGGCCGCCACGCACGCGCCGCACCCGATGCACTCGGCGTGCTCGAAGGCGAAGTCGGCGTCCGGCTTGGGCACGGGGGTGGCGTGCGCCTCGGGCGCGGCGCCGGTCGGCGCGGTGATGTAGCCGCCGGACTGGATGATCCGGTCGAAGGCGGAGCGGTCCACCACCAGGTCCTTGACGACCGGGAAGGCCGAGGCGCGCCAGGGCTCGACGTCGATGGTGTCGCCGTCGGAGAAGGAGCGCATGTGCAGCTGGCAGGTGGTGGTGCGCTCGGGGCCGTGGGCGTCGCCGTTGATGACCAGGCTGCACGCGCCGCAGATGCCCTCGCGGCAGTCGTGGTCGAAGGCGATGGGCTCCTCGCCCTTGAGGATGAGCTCCTCGTTGAGGGTGTCGAGCATCTCCAGGAAGGACATGTCGGGGGAGATGCCCTCGACGTCGTAGGAGGCCATGGCGCCGGGTGCGTCGCCGTTCTTCTGGCGCCAGACGCGCAGGGTGAGCTTCATGCGTAGCTCCGCTGAGTGGGGTGGACGTACTCGAAGACCAGGTCTTCCTTGTGCAGGACGGGGGCGTCGCCGGTGCCGGTGAACTCCCAGGCGGCGGCGTAGGTGAACTCCTCGTCCACGCGGGCGGCCTCGCCGTCCGGGGTCTGGGACTCCTCGCGGAAGTGGCCGCCGCAGGACTCCGCGCGGTGCAGCGCGTCCAGGCACATCAGCTCGGCCAGCTCCAGGTAGTCCACGATGCGGTTGGCCTTCTCCAGCGACTGGTTGAACTCCTCGCCGGTGCCCGGCACCTTGATGCGGCGCCAGAACTCCTCGCGGATCTGCGGGATGCGCTCCAGGGCCTTGCGCAGCCCCGTGTCGGTGCGGGCCATCCCGCAGAACTCCCACATCAGCTCGCCGATCTCGCGGTGGAAGGAGTCCGGGGTGCGGTCGCCGTCGACGGCCAGCAGCTTCGCCAGCCGCTCGTCGGTCTCCCGTACGGCCTCGGTGACCGCCGGGTGGGAGGCGTCCAGATCGTCCTCGGAGGCGCGGTGCGGGTTGCGGGCGAGGTAGTCGTTGATGGTGGAGGGCAGCACGAAGTAGCCGTCGGCCAGGCCCTGCATCAGCGCGGAGGCGCCGAGCCGGTTGGCGCCGTGGTCGGAGAAGTTGGCCTCGCCGATCGCGAACAGGCCGGGGACGGTGGTCTGCAGGTCGTAGTCGACCCACAGCCCGCCCATCGTGTAGTGGACGGCCGGGTAGATGCGCATGGGCACCTTGTACGGATCCTCGTCGGTGATCCGCTGGTACATGTCGAAGAGGTTGCCGTACTTCGCCTCGACGGCCTTCTTGCCCATCCGCTGGATGGCGTCGGCGAAGTCGAGGTAGACGCCCTGGCCGCCGGGGCCGACGCCACGCCCCTCGTCGCAGACGTTCTTGGCGGCGCGCGAGGCGATGTCGCGCGGGACGAGGTTGCCGAAGGAGGGGTAGATGCGCTCCAGGTAGTAGTCGCGCTCGTCCTCGGGGATCTTGTTGGCCGGGCGGTCGTCGCCCTTGGCCTTGGGCACCCAGATACGGCCGTCGTTGCGCAGCGACTCGCTCATCAGCGTCAGCTTGGACTGGTGGTCGCCGGTGCGCGGGATGCAGGTGGGGTGGATCTGGGTGAAGCAGGGGTTGGCGAAGTACGCGCCGCGCCGGTGCGCCCGCCAGACTGCCGTCGCGTTGGAGTTCATGGCGTTGGTCGACAGGTAGAAGACGTTGCCGTAGCCGCCGGAGGCCAGCACGACCGCGTCGGCGACATACGTGTCGATCTTCCCGGTGATCAGGTCGCGGGCCACGATCCCGCGGGCCTTGCCGTCCACCACGATCAGGTCGAGCATCTCGGTGCGCGGGTGCATCTCGATATTGCCGGCCGCGATCTGCCGGGACAGCGCCTGGTAGGCGCCCAGCAGCAGCTGCTGGCCCGTCTGGCCGCGCGCGTAGAACGTACGGGAGACCTGGACGCCGCCGAAGGAGCGGGTGTCCAGCAGGCCGCCGTACTCGCGGGCGAAGGGGACGCCCTGGGCCACGCACTGGTCGATGATCTCCACCGAGATCTGCGCGAGGCGGTGCACGTTGGACTCGCGGGCGCGGAAGTCGCCGCCCTTGACGGTGTCGTAGAACAGCCGGTGGATGGAGTCGCCGTCGTTGCGGTAGTTCTTGGCGGCGTTGATGCCGCCCTGCGCGGCGATGGAGTGGGCCCGGCGCGGCGAGTCCTGGTAGCAGAACTGCACGACGTGGTAGCCCTGTTCGGCCAGCGTGGCGCCCGCGGCGCCGCCCGCCAGGCCGGTGCCGACCACGATCACGGTGTTCTTGCGGCGGTTGGCCGGGTTGACCAGCTTGGCCTCGAAGCGGCGCTTGTCCCAGCGCTCGGCGATGGGCCCCTGGGGGGCCTTGGTGTCGACGACCGGTTCGCCGGTCGCGTACTGGGCGAATTCGCTCATGTCAGCTCACCACTCCGGTCATGACGGCCACGGGTACGCAGATGAAGCCCACCGTCAGCGCCAGCGCGAGGAGGTTGGCGGTGGCCTTGAGGATGCGGTCACGGGTGGCGTTGCCCGCGCCGAGCGTCTGTGCCGCGCTCCAGAACCCGTGCCGGATGTGCAGGCCCAGGGCGAGCATCGCGACGATGTAGATGACGTTGCCGTACCAGGTGGAGAAGGTCGCGACGACGTTCTCGTACGGATGGCCCGGCTGGGCGTTGGGGTTCACCGTCAGCGCGGTCAGGTCCAGGATGTGCCAGACGATGAACAGGCCGAGGATGATGCCGCCCCAGCGCATGGTGCGGGTGGCGTAGCTGGCGCGCCTGCGCCTGTGCTCGTACTTCCGCGGGCGGGCCGCGATGTCGCGGCGGCTGAGCTGGTACGCGGCGACCGCGTGCACCACCACGGCCAGGACCAGGCCGACCCGGGCGATCCAGATGAACCACTCGTAGTGCAGCAGGGGCTCACCGATGGTGCGCAGCCAGTGCGCGTAGCCGTTGAAATCCCCGGAGCCGAAGAAGATCTTGAGGTTGCCCAGCATGTGGACGACCAGGTAGAGCAGCATGGCGAGGCCGCTGAGGGCCATCGCCGTCTTCTTGCCGACGGTGGAGTGCCACAGCAGGCCCGCGAAGGAGCGCCTGCGGTCCGGTCGCCCGTCCGGCCGCCGCCCCGCCTGGGGTTTCCGAGTGTCCAGTGCCATGGGTCCTGACGGTAAGGACCGTAACCGCCATCAGTCCAAGACATGGTTTCGAATATGTCAATAGGCGTTCTCTATCGACGCGTATGCTCGCCCCATGCAGCTGCAGCAGCTCCGCTATTTCGCCGCCGTCGCCGACACCCGGCACTTCACCCGCGCCGCGGAGCGCGAGCACGTCGCCCAGCCCTCGCTGTCCCAGCAGATCCGGGCCCTGGAGCGGGAGCTGGGCGCCGAGCTGTTCCACCGCGCCCGCGGCCACATCACGCTCACCGACGCGGGACAGACGCTGCTGCCGCTGGCCCGCCGCATCCTCGCCGACGCCGAGAGCGCCCGCCTGGAGGTGCAGGACGTGGCCCAACTGCGGCGCGGGCGGCTGCGGCTGGGGGCACCGCCCAGCCTGTGCGCGAGCCTGGTGCCCGATGTGCTCAGCATCTTCCACGCCGCCTATCCGGGCGTGGACCTGGTCGTCCACGAGGACGGCTCGCAGGACCTGGTACGGGTGCTGGCCGACGGCGAACTCGACCTCGCGCTGATCATCACCCCGCTGCCCGTGCAGGCCCCGGCCCTGGCCACCTCCGAGCTGCTGCGCGAGGAACTGGTCGTGGTCTCCGCGCCCGACCGCCCGGCGCCCGTGGGCCGCCGGCGCATCCGGGTGGAGGATCTGCGCGGGCGCCCGCTGGCGATGTTCCGGCGCGGCTACGACCTGCGGGAGTTCACCACGGCCGCGTGCCGGTCGGCCGGCTTCGAGCCGGTCTTCACCGTCGAGGGCGGCGAGATGGACGCGGTGCTCGGCTTCGTACGGGCCGGCCTGGGCCTCGCCGTCGTCCCCAGCATGGTCGCCGAGCGCTCCGGGCTGCGCGTCACCCGCTTCGCCGAGCCCGCGCTGTACCGCACCGTCTCCGTCGCGCACCGCGGCGATGTCTCGCCGCCGCGGGCCGCCCGCGAGCTGCGGCGCATCCTGATGGCACACCTGGGACTGGAACTGCCGGAGGACTGAGGGGACTTGGCGCGTCCGCGCGCCCGCCCGGCGCGCGGGGCAGGGGTGTCTTTCGGCCACCCTGTCGCGATGGCGCGGGGGTCGGTGCAAGGCGGCGCGCAGGTAGCGGGGGCGCGCGGACCGGCGCACGGCACAGTGGCCCCAAGGTGAACGGGCTGTTTCCAGGCAGAAATATGGGCAGCCATTGCCTTGTATACGTTTGCGGCGGTAATAATGCTTCACTTGCCAAGAAACGGCACAGCAATGGGCACACGGGGGAACGGGGAATGCCGATGTTGCTGGAACAGGTATACGCGGGTGCGCCGACCGTAAAATCGGGGCGGCACCTGACCACGGTCAATGAATTCACCGACCAATCACCCGCGCTCCGCCCGGAAGTTCTCGCGGAGGCCACCAGGCGGCTGGTCGAGATGGGCGACTTCGACTCCGGGAAGATCCTGGTCGAGGAGGACAAGGGGGCCATCCTCGGCAGCGCGGTCTCACTGGCCGTGGGACTGCCGCTCGCCGTGGCCCGCTGGTACACCTACGACCTGAGCGGGCACGGCATCTCGGTGCCCGTCGACAGCGAGTACTTCGCGGGCACGCTCTACATCAACGGCATCGAGGCGGGGGACCGGGTGACGATCGTGGACGACACGATCAGCACCGGCGGCACGCTGATCGCCCTGATCGAGGCCGTACGGGCGGCAGGCGCGCAGGTCCAGGAAGTCCTGGTGGCGGTGGAGAAGCCGGAGAACGGCGGCCGGGAGCGCGTCGCGGAGCGCTTTGGCATCGAGGTCCGCTCCGTCATCCGTATCGCCGTCGACCCGCGCTCCGCGCGCGTGGTCGTCATGGGCTGACGCCGCGCGCACAGCGGCACCGCACACCACAGGACCGCACGGTCCCGCCTGCCCAGCACGACGGTTCGCACCTGCCTTGAGGAGTCCCGTGTGAGCACGCCCAGCCCCGGCGCCGAGACCGGCGGCACGCAATTGTACGAACTGCGCCACATTGCCGAACCGGGCGCCGCCCGTATATTCGCCAAATGCGAATTCCGCAATCCCACCGGAAGCCACAAGGACCGCGTCTTCTCCTACATGATCGACGAGTTGGAGAAGGCGGGATCGATCAGCCCCGGAATGACCTTGGTCGAATGCTCGACCGGAAATGGCGGCGCCGCGCTGTCCCGGGTCGGCGCACAGCGCGGCTACCGCATTCTCATCGTCATGCCCGAAGGCATGACCGAAGAACGCCGGAAACAGATCGCCTCGTTCGGCGGCGCGGTCGTGGAGACCTCGGCGGACGGCTTCCTGCTGGAGGGCGAGGAGACCGCCCGGCGGTACGTGGCCGAGCACCCCGGCAGCCACTTCCTGGACCAGTCCACCAACCAGCTCAACTGGCGCGCCTGGCGCTCCTGCGGCCACGAGATCGTCACCGCCCTGCGCGAAGCGGGCCTGGTCCCAGGCCACTTCATCTGCTCCATCGGCACCGGCGGCACCTTCACCGGGATCGCCGACGTCCTGAAGGAGGCCCACCCCGCCCTGCGGACCCGGGCCGTCGAAGTGGACCGCTCGGCCGCCCTGTACGCCAAGCGCAACGGCCTGCCCTTCGAGCACCACACCCACAACCTGATGGGCCTGGGCCCGGGCAAGGTGCCGGCCAACCTGCGCGAGGAACTCGTCGACGAGGTCGAGCTGATCACTGGCGACGACGGCTGGAACACCATGAAACGCCTCATCGCCGACGAGGGCCTGCCCGTCGGCCCCACCGCGGGCGGCAACATCTTCGCCGCGCAGCGCCTGGCCAGGAAGCTGACCCCCGAAGAGGTCGTGGTCACCGTGCTGTTCGACTCCGCCTGGAAGTACTTCAGCATCTGGGACGGCCGCTACGAGCAGTACCGGACGGGACCGGACGCATGACACCTGACCGCCCGGCCACGGCGGGGCCCGACCCCGCCGCCCGCCTTCTCGCCGTCACCCGCCGCCTCCACCAGGCCTGCGCACGCGCCGGGGCGGCGCCCGGGGACGTACGGCTCGTCGCCGTCAGCAAGTTCCACGGCCCGCCCGCGATCACCGCCGTACTGGAGGCCGGACAGCGCGCCTTCGGCGAGAGCCGCGTCCAGGAAGCACAGGCCAAATGGCCACCCCTGCGCGCGCGTCACCCCGGCATCCGGCTCCACCTCATCGGCCCGCTGCAGACCAACAAGGCCACCGCGGCCGTCCGCGGCTTCGACGTCGTGCACAGCCTGGACCGCACCCGCCTGGCCGCGGCCCTGGCCACCGCCATGGAGCGCACCGGGCGCCGCCCGGACTGCTTCGTCCAGGTCAACACCGGCGACGAGGCGCACAAGAGCGGAGTGCCCGTCGCCGAGACGGACGCGTTCGTCAAGGAGT
Organism: Streptomyces sp. UF-297; assembly: GCF_058245575.1. NCBI lineage: Bacteria > Bacillati > Actinomycetota > Actinomycetes > Kitasatosporales > Streptomycetaceae > Streptomyces > Streptomyces sp. UF-297. The sequence goes on from NZ_JBSIBZ010000021.1 coordinate 45,916, forward strand.
GCCTGGGCACCTACGGGCTGCCCGTCGTCGGCCTGATGTGCATCCCGCCCTACGGACGCGATCCGCGCCCGCACTTCAGGCTGTTGCGCGCATTGGCCCACGCGTCGGGCCTCGGGGAACTCAGTATGGGGATGAGCGCCGACTTCGAGACCGCGGTGGCCGAGGGAGCGACCACGGTCCGGGTCGGCGAGGCGGTCTTCGGGCCGCGCCCGCGACCCTGAGGAGGCGCCGTGACCGCGCTCTTCGTCTTCAGCCTCTTCTCCGCCCTGGTGGACGTCTTCGCCTCCGAGCGCCTGCAGCACGTGGACCCCGGAAGCGTGGCCGCGGTCGCCTTCACCCTCACCGGAATCTTCTTCTGCGTGCTCGCCGCCGTCCGGCTGCGCCCGGCCCAACTGCTCGCGGTGATCCGGGCGCACGCCGTGGACCTCGCCGTACTGAACGTCACCACCGCCGTGACCTGGCTGACCCTGCTGTACGCCCTCAAGCTCATGGAACCGGCCGTCACCAACGTCGTGTCCATCGCCATCGGCCCGGCCTTCACCGTCCTGCTCCAGGTCCTGTGGTGGAAGCGGGACCGCGTACTGCCGATGGAACTGCTCAGCGCGCTCGGCATCCTGATCACCCTGGCCGGACTGGTCTGGGCGTCGCTGGACGGCCGCAGCGGCGTGGGCGACCGCGCGGCGCTGGCCATGACGCTGGGCCTGTGCGCCGCCGTCGCCTCCGGCGCGGGCGGGGCCGCCAATGTCGTCTTCTCCGCCCGCCTGGGCGCGGCCGGGGTGGACGTACCCACCGTCATGGGCCTGCGCTTCGGCCTGGTGGCGGCCGTCGGCTGGACACTGGCCGCCTTCTCCGGCGCCGAGCAGCTGGGCCGGGCGCTGGTGCCGGGCGCGGTGGTGGCCGTCATCGGCGTCTCCATCCCCGCCTATCTGGTGCAGATCGGGGTGCGCAAGGTGACCCCGATGACCGCCTCCATGATCTGCTCGCTGGCCCCGGCCCTGACCCTGCTGATCCAACTGGCCGACTCCCGGCTGACGTTCTCGGTGCCGTCGACCATCGGCATCGCCGTGATCACCGTCTTCATCGCGATCGGACTGCTGGCCCGCCGGGGCGCACCCCCGGCCTCGGCGCTCCAGGAAGGCAAGATCCATGCAGTGTCTGATAGTTGACGCCTACTCCACCGGCCGCTTCCTGCCCGCCGCCCTCGCCGAACGCGGGGTCAAGTGCCTGCACGTACAGAGCACCCCCGGCATCCCCGACTACCTCCAACGGACCTTCCCCCAGGGCGCGTTCACCGAGAGCCTGGTGTACGACGGCGACCTGGAGGCGCTGCTGGCGGCGGTGCGCCCGGCCGCCCCCGCCTTCGTCCTGCCCGGCAACGAGACCGGCGTCGACCTCGCCGACACCCTCGCCCGCCGCCTCGGCCTGCCCGGCAACGCCCGCGACGAGCGGCGGGTGCGGCGCGACAAGTACGACATGGCCATGGCCGTACGGGCCCACGGGCTGCGCGCCCCCGACACCCTGCGCACCTCCCGCTTCGACGCCGCCCTCTCCTGGGCCAGGGCCCACGGCCGCTGGCCGCTGGTGGTCAAACCCGCCGACAGCGCGGGCACCGACAACGTCTTCTTCTGCGCCGATCCGGTCGAACTGTGTACCGCCTTCGGCCACATCCTGTGCTCGACCAACGTCCAGGGCGCCCGCAACAAGACCGTCGTCATCCAGGAACACCTGGCGGGCACCGAGTACTTCGCCAATACCGTCAGCGTGGCGGGCCGCCACCACATCGCGGAGATCTGGCGCTACCACAAGCGGCGCGGCCGCGGCGGGGCGGCGATCTACGACTACGAGGAGCCGCTGACCGCCGACGACCCGGCCGCCGCCGCCCTCAGGCCCTACCTCCTGGGCGTCCTGGACGCACTCGGCGTACGGCACGGACCCGCCCACTCGGAGGTGATGCTCACCGCCGAGGGGCCGGTCCTGATCGAGACCGGCGCCCGGCTGGCCGGCAGCATCCTGCCGCACGTGGTCAGCCGCTGCTTCGGCACCAACCACGTGGAGCTGACCGCCCTGGCCAGCAGCGACCCGGCCGCCTTCGCCGCGCGGACCACGGGGTCGGCCGAGCCGCGCACCGGGCTGCGCTATGTCTCGCTGATCTCGCCGTTCGCCGGGCGGCTGACGTCCCTGGACGGCTTCGAGCGGCTGCGCGAACTGCCCTCCTACGCCGACCACTTCCTCGGCATCCGGGCCGGCGACTACCTCAACCCCACGGTGGACGCGGCGACGTCGCCCGGCGTCTGCTACCTCCTGCACGAGGACGAGCGGCAGATCGAGGCGGACTACCGGCGGCTGCGCGCGCTGGAACTGAAGGGGGCGGGCGGCCTCTACGAGGTCGAGAGAGCGCGGTGAGCGCCCGGGGGCCGGCGGCGTCCGCCCCCGGCCCCGGCTCTTGCCTCGTACGCCTACAGGCCGAGCTTGGCGTCCAGCACCTTGGCCACCGCGTCCTTGTCGCCGTCCAGCTCGACACCGGCCGCGGCCTGCCTGCCGTAGACGAACAGCAGCAGCTCGCCCGGCTCGCCGGTGGCCGTGACGACCGGCGTGCCGCGATGGGCCACCGCGGTCTGGCCGTTGGGGCGGCGCAGCACCAGGCCGACCGGGGACCTGCGGCCCAGGACCCGGGCCATCTTCTCCAGCCGGGACCACAGCGCGTCGGCGAAGACGGGGTCCAGCTCGCGCGGCGTCCAGTCCGGCCGCCCGCGGCGCACGTCCTCGGAGTGGACGTAGAACTCCACGGTGTTGGAGGCCTCGTCGATCTGCTTGAGCGAGAACGGGGAGAGCCGGGGCGGCCCGGTCCGGATGAGCTGGATCAGTTCCTCGTACGGCTTGGCGGCGAACTCGCTCTGCACCCGCTCCAGCCGGGCGGCCAGCGGCTTGACCAGAAGGCCGCCCGCCGCGTCCGCGCGCCGCTCGCGCACCACGACGTGTGCGGCCAGGTCCCGCGTGGTCCAGTTCTCGCACAGGGTCGGTGCGTCGGGCCCTGCACCCTCCAACAGGTCGGCCAACAGGAGTCGTTCGCGCTTGGCATGGGTCGACATACCGCCAGCCTACGACCGGGGCGCGGCCGGTGCCACGGCGCCGCGCTCCGGGGGCCTTCGCCGACGGGCCCAGGGCCCGGGGTGTACCGCAGGGCGGCTGCGGCGGGTGCCGTACGGCCCGCGGGCCCCGTGGCGTAGCGGCCTCTACGCCCCCTACGGGGAAGTCCGGCGCGGTACCGCGCCCCTTGAGGGGCGCGGGGCTGTGTCGATATGCGGCTCCGCCGCGTGGGCGCGACCAGCCACGGACGGCCCGCAGCTGAACGACCGCCTTCCAGGGCGCACCGGAAGGCCCGTCAGCGGCGCAGCAGCACCGCCGTGACAACGATGACCGCGGCGACGAAGACGGCACACAGCAGGACGGTGGCGACCTTGGCGGCGCGGTCCGGCGCCGGAGGAGGCGGCGGCGGACCCGGCTGCGGCTGCGCGTACGGGTACACGGGCGCGGACGGATAGGCGTACGGGCCGGGCGGACGCTGGGCGAACTGCGGCGGCGGGCCCGCCGGGGCGTGCGGCGGCTGCGGGCCCGGCCCGGTCGGGGGCGTGGGCGGGCCCGGCTGGTGGTCAGGCGGGGGCGGAGCCTGCTGGTAGGTCATACGGGCAGCATGCCGCACGGCACAATGGGGCGTATGAGCAGCCGTGTCTCCCCCGCCGACTCCGCACTGGACCCCGCCGTCGCCGCCCGCCTCAAGCGCGACGCGGACGGCCTGGTCCCCGCCGTCGCCCAGCAGTACGACACCGGCGAGGTGCTGATGCTCGGCTGGATGGACGACGAGGCGCTGCACCGCACCCTGACCACGGGCCGCTGCACCTACTGGTCCCGCAGCCGCCAGGAGTACTGGGTCAAGGGCGACACCTCGGGCCACTTCCAGCACGTGAAGTCCGTCGCCCTGGACTGCGACGCCGACACGATCCTGGTCAAGGTCGACCAGGTCGGCGCGGCCTGCCACACCGGCGCCCGGACCTGCTTCGATGAGGACCAGCTCTCCCTGGGGCGATAGGCTCCGCTGGCATGACCACGGGAACCACCGGCACCGCCACCCCTGACCTGGAGCACTTCCGTACGCTCGCGAAGGACCGCCGGGTCATCCCGGTCACCCGCCGCCTGCTCGCCGACGGGGACACCCCCGTGGGCCTGTACCGCAAGCTCGCGGCCGAGCGCCCCGGCACCTTCCTGCTGGAGTCGGCCGAGAACGGCCGTACCTGGTCCCGCTATTCGTTCATCGGCGTACGCAGCGCCGCCACCCTGACCGCGCGCGACGGACAGGCGCACTGGCTGGGCACCCCGCCCGTCGGCGTCCCCACCGACGGCGACCCGCTGGCCGCGCTGCGCGCCACCGTGGAGACCCTGCACACCCCGCACGATCTCATCGAGGGCCAGGGCCTGCCGCCCTTCACCGGCGGCATGGTCGGCTACCTCGGCTACGACATCGTGCGCCGCCTGGAGAAGATCGGCGACCGCACCGCCGACGACCTGCGCCTGCCCGAGCTGACCATGCTGCTCACTTCGGACCTGGCCGTACTGGACCACTGGAACGGCACGGTCCTGCTGATCGCCAACGCCATCAACCACAACGACCTGGACACGGGCGTGGACGAGGCGTACGCGGACGCGGTGGCCCGCCTGGACGTGATGGCCGAGGACCTCGCCCGGCCCGCGCCCGCCAGCGCCGCGGCCCTGCCGCCCTCGCAGCTGCCGCCGTACACCGCCAAGTGGGGCGGCCCCTCCTACCAGGACGCCGTCGAGGACATCAAGGAGCGCATCCGGGCCGGAGAGGCCTTCCAGGTCGTGCCCTCCCAGCGCTTCGAAACCCCGTGCACGGCAAGCGCGTTGGACGTCTACCGGGTGCTGCGGGCCACCAACCCCAGCCCGTACATGTACCTCTTCCGCTTCGAGGGCGACGACGGCGAGCCCTTCGACGTCGTCGGCTCCAGCCCCGAGGCGCTGGTCAAGGTCGAGGGCGGGCAGGCCATGCTGCACCCCATCGCCGGCACCCGCCCGCGCGGCGCCACCCCGCAGGCCGACCAGGCCCTGGCGGACGAGCTGATGGCCGACCCCAAGGAGCGCGCCGAGCACCTGATGCTGGTGGACCTGGGCCGCAACGACCTGGGCCGGGTCTGCGAGCCCGGCAGCGTCGAGGTCGTCGACTTCATGACCATCGAGCGCTACAGCCACGTCATGCACATCGTCTCCACGGTGACCGGGCGGCTCGCGCCGGACCGCACCGCCTTCGACGTGCTGACCGCCTGCTTCCCGGCCGGGACCCTCTCGGGCGCCCCCAAGCCGCGGGCGATGCAGATCATCGAGGAGCTGGAGCCGAGCCGGCGCGGCCTGTACGGCGGCTGCGTGGGCTATCTCGACTTCGCCGGCGACTCCGACACCGCCATCGCCATCCGCACCGCCCTGCTGCGGGGCGGCACGGCCTACGTCCAGGCCGGCGCGGGCGTGGTCGCCGACTCCGACCCGGCCGCGGAGGACACCGAGTGCCGCAACAAGGCGGCGGCGGTCCTGCGGGCGGTGCACACGGCCAACGGCCTGGGGCGCTAGGTCCAGGCGTCGCAGGCCAGAGGGGACTTCGACGACAGGCCCTGGGCGCAGCTACGGGCTGCGGCACCCCGTCCGCACGGGCCGGTGCGGCCGTGCGGGATAGTGGGGGGTGTGAGTGCCCTTCCTCAGCCCCGTACAGGCAGCGAGACCGAGACCGGCGCGCCGGCCGGGCCCGAGATCACGTCCGCGGGCGCGGGGCGGTCCGCGTCCCGCGGCGCCCGGCGCAGTCTCGCCCTCGCGCTGCTGCTCGGCGCGGCCGGTGCCGCGCTCGTCCTGCTCGCCTCCGGCCGTACCTGGTCCAGCGCCACCGCGGCCCTCGCGCAGGGCGACCTGCCGCAGACCGCCAGCGGCCAGGACGTCACGGGCGTGCCCGGCGCGCTGGCCGTCGTCGGACTGGCGGCCCTCGTCGCGATCTTCGCGGTGCGCGGGGCGGGACGGTACGCCGTCGCGGCCCTGCTGGCCCTCAGCGGCCTGGGCGCCGCCCTGAGCACCGTCCTCGGCTACGCCGACACCTCCGCGCTCAAGGAGAAGGCCGCCACCGCGACCGGCCTGGCCGGCACCGACGTCCACCAGGTCAGCCACACCTTCTGGCCGTGGGTGGCGGTGGCCGGCGGCGTGCTGCTGCTGGGCGCGGGGCTGCTGGCGCTGGTCCGCGGGCGGCACTGGCCCGCGATGTCGGGCCGCTACGAGCGCGGTACGGGCGGCGCCCGCGGCCCGCGCCGCGCGGCGGCGGCACCGGACATGGAGCGCCCCGAGGAGATCTGGAAGTCCCTGGACCGCGGCGAGGACCCCACGGCCCGGTAGCGCCCGGCGGCGCCCGCCGTCCGCGCAGGTCCCGCCCGGCGTCACCGCAGGGCCGACCCGGTCGCGAAGGGGCCCCGCGCATCGGGGACAATGGACGATGAGCGATCACTGCGCCCGGACCGCCCGGAGCCTGGCGCGATAGAGCAACGAGGAGCACTCATGTCGAGCAGTGGCCACGGACACACCCCCGCCGCCTGGACCGGCGTCATCATTTCGTTCATCGGCTTCTGTGTCGCCGGCGTCTTCATCGTCTTGGCCAACGTGCCCGGCTTCTGGGCCGGCATGGTCCTGATCGGTCTCGGCGCCGTCGTGGGCGGCCTGATGCGCGCCGCCGGCATGGGCCAGGCCAAGCGCACCGCGCAGCCCGCCAAGGCGCAGCCGCAGCAGGGCTGACCCGAGCGGCCCTGACCGGCTCCCGGCGACCCTACGAAGGCGCAGCTTCCCGGCTTCCCGTACGCACCGATCCCGTACGGGCGCCGAGATGCTGCGCCTTCGCGCATGCCACAGCACAATCGGCACCGTGAGCGACCCCGTGACCCAGCCCGGCCCGCCTGTCAGCCCGGCCGCCACACCGGCCCCTGCGCCGCCGGACCGGGCCGCCCCCGCGCGGCGCGGCCCGCTGCGCCGCCTGGCCGCTCCCGCCGGCACCCTGGCCGCCGCCGTCGCCGCCTTCGCCTACGTCGGCGCCGTCGACCCCAACGAGCCCGGGCACTACCCCGTGTGCCCGCTGCTGCACTTCACCGGCCTGTACTGCCCCGCGTGCGGCGGGCTGCGCAGCGCGCACGCCGTCGCGCACGGCGATCTGGCCACCGCGCTGGGCGCCAACGCACCCGCCGTCGCCGGCTACGCCGCCTTCGCGCTCTTCTGGGTGATCTGGTGCACACGGGCGGCCGGCGGGCTGCCCACCCGCGGACCGCGGCTCGGGACCGTCCACTGGTGGGCGCTCGGCGGGCTGCTGCTGGCCTTCACCGTGCTGCGCAATCTCCCCTTCGCCTCGGCTCTGATCCCCTGACCGGCCCAGCGGCCCGCCCCGGGGACGAGGGGGTCGTACGCGGCTTCCGGCGGGCCCGCGGCGGCCCGTATATGTCCAGGTTGTGGGACCGCCGTCAACCGGGTGCGAGACCTGTGCCCCTCGCCGGATACCATCGTCAGAGCCTGAGGGGACGGCATCTCGCCCCCAAGGGCGACTGTCACCCTCCACCGCTCAAGAAGGAGGCCGCTCGCGTGAGTGTGCTCGACGAGATCATCGAGGGAGTCCGCGCCGACCTCGCAGAGCGGCAGGCGCGTGTCAGCCTCGACGAGCTCAAGGAGCGGGCCCTAAAGGCGCCGCAGGCCAAGGACGGCGTGGCGGCCCTCAAGGGCGACAGCGTCACGGTGATCTGCGAGGTCAAGCGCTCCAGCCCCTCCAAGGGCGCGCTGGCCGCGATCGCCGACCCCGCGGGGCTCGCCGCCGACTACGAGGCGGGCGGCGCGGCGGTCATCTCCGTCCTCACCGAGCAGCGCAAGTTCGGCGGCTCGCTGGCCGACCTGGAGGCCGTCCGCGCCAAGGTCGACATCCCCGTCCTGCGCAAGGACTTCATCGTCACCGCCTACCAGCTGTGGGAGGCCCGTGCGTACGGCGCCGACCTCGCGCTGCTGATCGTCTCCGCGCTGGAGCAGGAGGCCCTGGTCTCGCTGATCGAGCGCGCCGAGTCCATCGGGCTCACCCCGCTGGTCGAGGTCCACGACGAGGACGAGGTCGCGCGGGCGGTGGACGCGGGCGCACGGATCATCGGCGTCAACGCGCGCAACCTGAAGACCCTGGAGGTCGACCGCGGCAACTTCGCCCGGGTCGCCCCCGAGATCCCCGACCACATCGTCAAGATCGCCGAGTCGGGGGTGCGCGGGCCGCACGACCTGATCGCGTACGCCAACGACGGCGCCGACGCCGTACTGGTCGGCGAGTCCCTGGTCACGGGCAAGGACCCGCGGACCGCCGTCGCCGACCTCGTCGCGGCGGGCTCCCACCCGGCCATCCGCCACGGGCGGGCCTGAGGGCCGGATCGCCGACATGACCGCCGCCTCCCGCCGCCGCACGAGCCCGGGCACCTGCCCGGGCCCCGTCGGCGTGCGCGCGGCGGCGGCCTGCGATCCGTACGCGGCCCTGAGCCGCGGCTGCCGCCCGCGGGGCTGCCGGGCTCCCGCGCGGCGCGTCCACGGACGCCGCGTCCGCTACCACATCGGCTCCGAGCCGGGGCAGATCAACGGCCGCCGATGGCGGGCGGGCGCTGCGCGCTGAGTCGGCTTTTTCCGCGCCCCACTCATCCCCCCACCCCCGAACCCACCCCCCGCCCCCTCCCCCTTTAGGGGGAGGAGGGGGGAGGGGGCGGGGGAGCCGCGCGGCGGGGATTCGGCGACGCCGGGCGGACCCTGGCTGATGTCCGCGGCGGGCCTTGGCTGATCTCTGTGGTGGGGCTCGGCCGATCTCCGCGGTGGGCTCGGTCGACCGCCGTGGTGGGCCTCGGCCGACCGTCGTGGCGGCCTCTGCGGTCTCCGTGGCAGCCGTCATGGTGGTTGGTCCCCGTGGTTTCCGTGGCGGTCCTGTGGTCTCTGCGGTGGTCCCGTGGTCTTCGCGGCAGTCCCGTGGCGGTCCTTGCGGTCTCCGCGGCAATCCCGTGGCGCGGCCCCTGTGATCCCCGCGGCAGCCGCCGTGGCGGCCCCTGTGGTCTCCGCGGCAGCCCCGTGGCGGTCCGTGTGGTTTCCGTGGTGGTCTTCGCGGCCGCTGTGTGCCCGAGCCGAGGCGCAGCAGTTGTCTCCGTGTATGTCCTGTATGTCCATACCGTGATGTCCGTATATCGAGACTTCCCGGGGCGATGAGCCCTGGACGAGGAGTGCGACCCATGTCGTCCGACTTCTTCATTCCCGACCCCGAGGGTCGAGTCCCCAGTGCCGAGGGCTACTTCGGCGCGTTCGGTGGCAAGTTCATCCCCGAGGCGCTGGTCGCCGCCGTCGACGAGGTCGCGGCGGAGTACGAGAAGGCCAAGGCGGATCCCGCTTTCGCCGCCGAGCTGAACGACCTGATGGTCAATTACACGGGGCGGCCCAGTGCCCTGACCGAGGTGCCGCGGTTCGCCGAGCACGCGGGCGGCGCGCGGGTCTTCCTCAAGCGCGAGGACCTCAACCACACCGGATCGCACAAGATCAACAACGTGCTGGGGCAGGCGCTGCTGACCAAGCGCATGGGCAAGACCCGGGTGATCGCCGAGACCGGAGCCGGCCAGCACGGGGTCGCCACGGCCACCGCCTGCGCCCTGTTCGGCCTGGAGTGCACCATCTACATGGGCGAGGTCGACACCCAGCGCCAGGCGCTGAACGTCGCCCGTATGCGGATGCTCGGCGCCGAGGTCATCGCCGTGAAGTCCGGCAGCCGCACGCTCAAGGACGCCATCAACGAGGCGTTCCGCGACTGGGTGGCCAACGTCGACCGTACGCACTACCTCTTCGGTACGGTCGCGGGCCCGCACCCCTTCCCCGCTCTGGTGCGCGACTTCCACCGCGTGATCGGCGTGGAGGCGCGCCGCCAGATCCTGGAGCGCGCGGGGCGGCTGCCGGACGCCGCCGTGGCGTGCGTGGGCGGCGGGTCCAACGCGATCGGCCTCTTCCACGCCTTCCTGCCCGATGAGGGCGTACGGCTGGTCGGCTGTGAGCCGGGCGGGCACGGCGTGGACAGCGGCGAGCACGCGGCCACCCTCACCCAGGGCACCCCGGGCATCCTGCACGGCTCGCGCAGCTACGTCCTGCAGGACGAGGACGGCCAGATCACCGAGCCGTACTCGATCTCGGCGGGGCTGGACTACCCGGGCATCGGCCCGGAGCACTCCTACCTCAAGGACGTGGGCCGGGCCGAGTACCGGGCGGTCACCGACGACGAGGCGATGCAGGCGCTGCGCCTGCTCTCGCGCACCGAGGGCATCATCCCGGCGATCGAGAGCGCGCACGCGCTGGCCGGTGCGCTGCAGATCGGCCGCGAGCTGGGCGAGGACGGCCTGGTGCTGGTCAACCTCTCCGGGCGCGGCGACAAGGACATGGACACCGCGGCCCGTTACTTCGGGCTGTACGACGGCGAGGGGGCCAAGTGATGGCGGGGAACGTGGAGTTGCTCGGCTCCGTACTGGCGGCGGCCAAGGCCGAGAACCGTGCCGCGCTGGTCGGCTATCTGCCCGCGGGCTTCCCGACGGTGGACGAGGGGGTACGGGCCGTCACCGCCATGGTCGAGGGCGGCTGCGACATCGTCGAGGTCGGGCTGCCGCACAGCGACCCGGTCCTGGACGGCCCGGTCATCCAGACCGCCGACGACATCGCGCTGCGCGGCGGTGTCAGGATCGTCGATGTGATCCGTACGGTGCGCGAGGTGTACGAGGCCACGGGCGCGCCGGTGCTGTGCATGACGTACTGGAACCCCGTGGACCGCTACGGCGTGGAGCGCTTCGCGGCCGATCTGGCAGCGGCGGGCGGCGCCGGCTGCATCCTGCCGGACCTGCCGGTGGAGGAGTCCGAGGTGTGGCGCAAGGCCGCCGAGCAGCAGGGCCTGGCCACGGTCTTCGTGGTCGCGCCCAGCAGCCGGGACGCGCGCCTGGCGAAGATCACGGCGGCGGGTTCGGGCTTCGTGTACGCGGCGTCGCTGATGGGCGTCACCGGAACGCGGGAGTCGGTCGGGCGCGAGGCGCAGGACCTGGTGGAGCGCACCCGCGCCACCACCGACCTGCCGGTGTGCGTGGGCCTGGGCGTCTCCCACGCCGAACAGGCCGCCGAGGTCGCGCAGTTCGCCGACGGGGTCATCGTCGGCTCGGCCTTCGTCAAGCGGCTGCTGGCGGCCGAGGGCGACCTGGAGGCGGGGCTCGCGGGCGTACGGGAGCTGGCGGGCGAGCTGGCGGCGGGAGTGCGCAGGCGGGACTGAACCGCTGAGCTGCGCGGTGCCGCCGCTGTCCGAGGCGGGCAGCGGCGGCACCGCGGGCGGCCCGTCCGCCGTTAGGGCGAACTCCCGCGGCACAGGGTGATCGGGCGCCCGCCGGCTCGTTGTGCAGGGTTGTGAGCCAGAAGAACAGGGACGCGAAGAGCAGCGCTCGCGAGCGGCTGCAGGCACAGCGGGAAAAAGAGAAGGCGCGCGCCAAGCGGGGCAGACAGCTCAAGGTCGCCGCCGCGGTGGTGGCGGTGCTGGCGGTCGCCGGGGGCATCGCCGTATGGGCGGCCTCCTCGGGCAAGGACGACAGTGCGCCGGTGGCGGTGCCCAAGGGGGCGACCGGCGGTGAGCGGCCGACCGTGCCGGTGGGTGCGGCGGACGCCCCCGCCACGCTCACGGTGTGGGAGGACTTCCGCTGCCCGGCCTGCGCGCAGTTCGAGAACGGCTACCGCAAGGTCGTCCACGAGCTGGAGGGCGCGGGCCGGCTCAAGAGCGAGTACCACCTCGCGACGATCATCGACGGAAACATGGGCGGCAAGGGCTCGCTGAACGCGGGCAACGCGGCGCTGTGCGCGCAGCAGGCGGGCAAGTTCCGCGACTACCACGACGTGCTCTTCCAGAACCAGCCAGAGGAGCCAAACGACAAGTTCGCCGACAAGAAGTACCTCATCCAGCTGGCCGGGAAGGTGAACGGCCTGGTGGACGACGCCTTCACCGCGTGCGTGAACGACGGCACGTACAACGGCTTCGTGCAGAAGTCCAACAAGGCCTTCGCCGGCTCGGGATACCGCGGGACGCCGACGATCCTGCTGAACGGCAAGAACATCTTCGAGGACCCCAAGACCCAGGTGACGCCGGAGAAGTTCAAGCAGCTGGTCGAGGAGGCCACCAAGGGGAAGAAGGCGGGGAGCGCGGCGTCACCGTCCTGAGCCCGTGGTGATCCACTACCGCGGGAGCCGGAATGTGATGGTCGTTACGCAGCCGTTGCCGGGTGGGTTGTCCCAGCGCCTGCCCGGCGCGGTAGCGTCGTCCCTGCCATGGACCTCGCATTCATTCCCAGCCCCTCGACCGGTGTCGTGCATCTCGGCCCGATCCCGCTGCGCGGCTACGCATTCTGCATCATCATCGGCGTCTTCATTGCCGTCTGGCTCGGCAACCGGCGCTGGATCCAGCGCGGTGGCCGCTCCGGGACCGTCGCCGACATCGCCGTGTGGGCGGTGCCCTTCGGCCTCGTCGGCGGTCGCCTCTACCACGTCATCACGACGTACGAGCCGTACTTCGGCAAGGGCGGCGACCCGATCAAGGCCCTCTACATCTGGGAGGGCGGCCTCGGTATCTGGGGCGCGATCGCGCTCGGCGCGCTGGGTGCCTGGATCGGCTGCCGGCGGCGCGGCATCCCGCTGCCGGCCTATGCGGACGCGGTGGCGCCCGGCATCGCGCTGGCGCAGGCCGCGGGCCGCTGGGGCAACTGGTTCAACCAGGAGCTGTACGGCCGTCCCACCGATGTGCCGTGGGCGCTGAAGATCACCTCCGATCCGGCGATCGGCCGCATCGGCGGCACGTACCACCCGACCTTTCTGTACGAGTCGCTGTGGTGCATCGGCGTCGCGGTGCTGGTGATCTGGGCGGACAGGCGCTTCAAGCTCGGGCACGGCCGGGCCTTCGCGCTGTACGTCGCGTCCTACTGCGCGGGCCGCGGCTGGATCGAGTACATGCGGGTGGACGAGGCGCACCACATCCTGGGCCTGCGGCTGAACGTCTGGACCTCGATCCTGGTCTTCGTGCTGGCCGTGGTCTACATGGTGGTCTCCGCGCGGGTCTCGCCGGGGCGCGAGGAGACGATCGAGCCGAAGGCGGCCGCCGCCGACGCCGAGAAGGGCGACGGGGACGACGCTCCCGAGGACGCCGACGGCGGCGACGGCAAGGGGGCGGCGAAGGCGAAGGCCGCAGGGGCCGCGAAATCGGCCAAGGGCAGCGGCGGTTCGGCCGCTGCCAAGAAGCCCTGACGCACGGCGGCAGGCGGTAAGAGCGAACGGCGAGGGCGGTGCGGACCTGTGGGGTCCGTGCCGCCCTCGCCGCTTTGTGCGGTGATCGTCTGCGGCGGGGCGGGTCCCTGCGGCACCGTATATCTTGACGTCGAGATATATGCGGGAGGGTGATCTCATGGCCATCGACTTCCACAGCGCGGCCAACCGGCTCACGTACACCGGGCGCGCGCGGGCCGGGACTGGGCGCGGGCGATGCGGTCGGTGGCGCCCGCGCAGGGCCGGCGGGTGGCGGACGTGGGCTGCGGGGGAGGGGCGTACTGCGCGGCCTGGCTGGAGCTGGGCGCGGCGTCGGTGGTCGGCGTCGACTTCTCCGCCGCCATGCTCTCCGGCGCACGGGAGCGGCTCGGCCGGCGGCCCGGGCTCACCTTCCTGCAGGGCGAGGCACTGGCCACCGGCCTGCCGGACGGCAGCGCCGACATCGTCTTCCAGCGGGCGCTGATCCATCACCTGGACGATCTGCGGGCGTGCTTCGCCGAGGCGCGCAGGGTGCTGGCGCCCGGCGGCCGGATCGTCGTGCAGGACCGCGCCTTCGAGGACGTCGCGCACCCGGGGTCCGCCTCGCATCTGCGCGGCTACTTCTTCGAGGCGTTCCCCTGGCTGCTGGAGGTCGAGCGGGGGCGGCGGCCGTCCGCGGCGGCGGTGGACGAGGCGCTGCGCGGGGCCGGGTCCGCCGCCGTGCGCAGCCTGCCGCTGCCGGAGGTACGCAGGGAGTACGGGTCGGCGGCGGAGGTCAGGGACGATCTGCTGGCCCGTACCGGGCGGTCCATCCTGCACGAGCTGAGCGACGGCCAACTCCTGGAACTGGCCGACCACATCGACGGCCGGCTCCAGGGCGCCGCCGCTTAGCTGCGCGAGGTGGACCACTGGACGGTGTGGACCGCGGAGCGCTGAGCGCGCCCGCCGGGAGGGGGCGGGCTCTACGGCGCGGCGGGCGAGGCCGCCGGTGGGGCGGGGCGTTCGCGGCGGCGGGCCAGCGACAGGACGCGGCGGGCCCCGACGACGACGGCGGCGTCCGCGAAGCGGCCGTCGGGCAGGGCCAGGGCGCCCTGGCCGGCCGCCGCCTTCACGATCTCCTCGGCCGCCTCGGCCTCCGCCGCGGTGGGCAGATAGGCGCGTTCGATCACCGGGAGCTGGCGGGGGTGGATCGCGGCCCGGCCCACGAAGCCCAGCGCGCGGCCGTGCGCGCAGGACCGGGCCAGCGCCTCGGTGTCCCCCACGTCGGGGAAGACCGACTGGGGCGGCGGGGCCAGCCCGGCGGCGCGAGCGGCGACCACGGCGCGGCCGCGCGGCCAGGCGAGCCCCCGCTCCTCGTGTATGCCCAGCTCGGCGCTGAGATCGGCCTCGCCCAGCGCGATACCGCGCACGGCGGGGTGGGCGGTGGCGATGGCGTAGGCGTTCTCGACGCCGAGGGCCGACTCCAGCAGGGGGTACAGGGGCAAGGCGGCCGGGACGGAGGTGGTCCGGCTGGGCAGGGGGCGGCACCGGGCACAGAGGCCGGCGGCCCGTACGACGTCGGCGGGGGCGTTGACCTTGGGCAGGCGCAGGCCCGCGAGGCCGGGCAGGGGGGCGAGGGCGCGGATCTCGGCCGCGGCGCGCGGGCCGCGCAGGTCGTTGACGCGGACATGGACGGGGGCCGGGCCGGGGGCGGGGTCGGTGAGGAGTTCGGCGGTGGCGTGCAGGGCGTAGTCCTTGCGGTCGGGGGCGACCGCGTCCTCCAGGTCGATCAGGACGACATCGGCGCCGGAGGCCAGGGCCTTGGCGACCACGTCGGGGCGGTCGCCGGGGGCGTACAGCCAGGTCAGGGGGAGTGAGTCGAGGGCATCGGCGACGGCGGCAGGGTGCGCCGGTGCGGAGGGTGCGGAGGGTGCGGGCGGGGTGGGCGGGGTGTTGGCGTGGGTCACAGCGCACCTGCCTCGCGCAGGGCGGCGATCTCCTGCTCGCTCAGGCCGAGGGCGGCCAGGACCTCGTCGGTGTCGGCGCCGTGCGGGCGGCCCGCCCAGCGGATGGCGCCGGGGGTCTCGGAGAGCCGGAAGAGGACGTTCTGCATGCGTACCGTGCCCAGTTCGTCGTCCTGGATCTCGGTGATCGAGCCCAGGGCTCTGTACTGCTCGTCCTCCATCACCGCGCGGATGTCGTGGACCGGCGCGACGGCGGCCTCGGCCTTCTCGAAGGCGGCCAGCACCTCGGCGCGGTCGTGCCGGGCGATCCAGGAGCCGACCGCCTCGTCCAGCGCGTCGGCGTGCCGGGCGCGGCCCGCGCCGCTGGCGAACCACGGCTCGGCGACGAGGTCGGGGCGGCCCACCAGGCGCAGCACGCGCTCGGCGACGGACTGCGCGGAGGCGGAGACGGCCAGCCAACTGCCGTCGGCGGTGCGGTAGGTGTTGCGGGGGGCGTTGTTGGCGGAGCGGTTGCCGGTACGCGGCTGGACGTAGCCGAGCTGATCGTACCAGATGGGCTGGGGGCCCAGGACCGTCAGCATCGGCTCGATGATCGCCATGTCGACGACCTGGCCGCGGCCGGTGGCCTCGCGCCCGCGCAGCGCGGCCATGACGGCGAAGGCACAGGTCAGCGCGGTGATGGAGTCGGCGAGGCCGAAGGGCGGGAGGGTGGGCGGCCCGTCCGGCTCGCCGGTGACGGCCGCGAAGCCGCTCATGGCCTCGGCGAGGGTGCCGAATCCGGGGCGCCGGGCGTAGGGGCCGAACTGCCCGAAGGCGGTGACCCGGGCCAGGACCAGGCGGGGGTTGGCGGCGCTGAGGTCCTCCCAGCCCAGGCCCCACTTCTCCAGGGTGCCGGGGCGGAAGTTCTCGATGACCACGTCGCAGTCGGCGGCGAGGCGGAGCAGGACGTCCCGGCCGCCGGGGGTGGACAGGTCGGCGGTGATGGTCTTCTTGTTGCGGCCGAGCAGCTTCCACCACAGGCCGATGCCGTCCTTGGCGGGGCCGTGGCCGCGCGCGGGGTCGGGTTTACGGGGGTGTTCGACCTTGATGACCTGCGCGCCGAAGTCGCCGAGCAGGGTCGCGGCCAGCGGCCCCGCGAAGAGCGTGGCCAGGTCCAGGACGCGCAGCCCGGACAGCGGGCCGGGGGGACGGGCGGCGGGGCCGGGGCCGGGTGCGCCGGGGGAGCGAAGGGGGTCGGCGGGGGTGCTGGCGGGGGCGGGCGCGCGGTCGGTCATGGGTGGGTGCCTCCTGTGGTCCGGGGCGGTGGTCGCCGGGGTCTGGATGCGTCAGTCCGCGGTCCCCTCCGGCTCACGCGCAGGGGGCCGTGGCGCGGGGGTGCCGGTCCGGGCGGCCAGGGCGGCGGTCCGCGCGGCCAGGGCGTCGAAGCCGATGCCGTCCAGGCCGCCGACGGTCGTGGCCAGGCGGTTGTGCAGCGGGGCCGTCCAGCGGGTGGGCAGCGCGGCGGGCGATCCGGCCAGCAGCCCGGCCAGTGAACCGGCGGTGGCGCCGTTGGAGTCGGTGTCCCAACCCCCGGACACCACACGGCAGATGGAGCCGGTGAAGTCGCCCTGGGCGTGGGTGAGGGCGGCGGCCAGCAGGGCGGCGTTGGGCAGGACGTGCACCCAGTGGTGGTGGCCGTACTCCTGGTGCAGCCGGTCGACGACGGGCTCGAACGAGGCGCGGGCGCCGGAGGGTTCGGCCCGCGCGGCCGCGATGCCGAAGCGTACGGCCCCGGCGAGGCGGGAGCGCTCGGGGACGACGCTGAGGCCGGTGTGCAGACAGGTGTGGACATCCGAACTGCCGCCCGCCGCCTCGGCGATGGCCGCCGCCGCGAACATCGCGCCGTACACGCCGTTGGCGGTGTGCGAGAGCACGGCGTCCCGCCAGGCCGAAGCGGCGGCGCCCGCCGGGTCGCCGGGGTGGGTCCAGCCGTGCACATCGGCGCGGATCAGGGCGCCGATCCACTCGCGGAAGGGGTTGCGGTGGCGCGCGGTGAGCGGGGGTTCGAGACCGGCGAGCAGGTTGCGGTACGCGATGCGCTCGGCGGTGAACATCCGGCCCGCCGGCAGCTCCTCCAGCCACAGCCGGGCGAGGTCGGCGGTGGTGAAGCCGTGGCCGTGGCGCTGGAGGAGGAGCAGGGTCAGCAGAGGGTGGTCCAGGTCGTCGTCCTCCGGCATCCCGTCGATGTTCTCGGCGAGACAGGACAGGCGGCTGCGGCGGTTCCAGGGGTAGCGGGCGGCGAGCTCGGCGGGCAGGCCGACCCCGGTGAACCAGTGGTCCAGGGGCCAGTTGCCGGTGGCGCGGGCGATGGCGCGCAGCCCCTCCAGGGGGAGCTTCTCCACGGGCTTGCCGAGCAGACAGCCGGCCGCCCGGCCCAGCCAGGCGGCCTCCAGCCGGGGGAGCAGCGGCACGGTCCGGGCGGCGGGCCGGGAGGCCGGCCAGGCGGGGCAGGCCGCGCGGATCGCGTCCAGGTCCGTGGGCTCCAGGTCGTCCAAGGGGCAGGGCAGCAGGGCGAGTTCGTCCAGCAGCCGCACGGCCAGTGCGCGCAGGGCGGGGGTCGCGGGGCGCGAGGAGGTGCCCGACCGCTCGGGGGCGGGGGCGCCGCCCGCGGCCAGCCAGCGGCGCCGCAGCGGGGCGGCGTCCCGACCGTCCTCGGCGGCCTGCCGCAGCTCGTGTCCGATGAGGTCCTCGGGCTGCACCCAGGTCAGCCGGAGCGGCGGGTCGTTCACGGGCGCGGGGTGCGGGTGGCCGTTCATCGGTGCTCCACGAGGGCGCCGAAGGCGGCCGCATGGGCGCGGTGGCGCTCCTGGTCGAGCGCGAAGATCTCCCGGGTGACCTCGGTGAGCGCCGCGGCCGGGGCGTGCAGATCGAGTCTGCTGGCGCGGGAGACCTCCTGGCTCCACTCGGCGGGCACGGCCGCGGCGCCGTGCAGCGCGCCGGCGATCGCGCCGCTCATCGTGGCGATGGAGTCGCAGTCGCGGCCGTAGTTGACCGAGCCCAGGACCGTACGGCGCAAGTCCCCGCCGGCCACGGTCAACATGCCCAGGGCGATGGGGAGTTCCTCGATGGAGTGCAGGCGGGAGGGGCGGCGGGCGCCGAGCGAGGGCTTGCGGTACTCGGGGCCGACCGTGTCGAAGGGGGCGACGGCCGCCCGCAGCACCTCGATGGCGGCCTCGGTGTCATCGAGTTTCGCCGCGGCCTCGCAGACCGCTTCGACGGCGGCGCGGGTGCCGTCCTTGGCGAGGCCGAGCACCTCGTCGACGACGGTGGCGGGGGTCGCGCCCGGGGTGCACGCGGCGGCGACGGCGGCCGCGAACACGCCCGCGGCCTCGCGCCCGTAGGAGGACTGGTGGGCGCCCGCGATGTCCAGCGCCTCGGCGTAAGCGCGCCGTGGATTACCGGCGTTGACCAGGCCGGCCGGCGCCATGTACATCGCCGCGCCGCAGTTGACGATATTGCCGACGCCCGCCTCGCGCGGGTCCACATGGCCGTAGTGGAGCCGGGCCACGATCCACTTCTCGGCGAGGAAGACGCGCTGGAGGGGCAGCGCGTGGGCCTCCAGCTCCGGGATCCAGCGCGGGTTCTCGATCAGGTCGGGGACCAGGTGCTCGGCGATGGCGTAGGCGTCCAGATGGTCGCGGACCCGCTCGTAGACGCGCACCAGCGCATGGGTCATCAAGGTGTCGTCGGTGACGTGTCCGTCGCCCTTGTGGTACGGGGCGATGGGGCGGGCGGTGCGCCAGTCGGCGTGGAAGGGGCCGACGATGCCCGTCACCCGGCCGCCGTGCCGGGCGAGGATCTGCTCGGGGGAGCAGCCCTCGACCGGCCCGCCGAGGGCGTCGCCGACGGCCGCGCCCAGCAGAGCGCCGGTCGTACGGTCCGCGAGGGTGGGCGTGGTGGGGGACGCGGTGGTGGGCGGCCGGTCCGGGGGCTGGTCGGCGGCGGGGTGTGCGGGAGTGAGTGCGCTCGTGTCTCTGGCCGTGCCGGTGTGCGTGCTCGCGTCTGTGGTCATGCCGGGGTCGGTCCTTTCCGGGGCGGCTCGCCGGGGGCGGCGGTCTGCGGGGCGGTGCCTGCGGGGCGGGTGTCGGGGGCGGGGTCGTGGTCAGTGGTGGGGTGGTGGGCTGTGGCGGGGTCGTGGCCCGTGGCGGGGTGGTCGTCCGTGGCGGGCGGGTGGTCCAACGGGCTTTCCGGTGAGGTGAGTTCCGTACGGGAGAGCAGGCCGGCGAGTTCGACGAGGTCGGTGCCGGCCAGCCGGGGGAGGGCGCAGCCGGAGAGGGTGCGGCAGGCGTCGCGCCAGGTGTCGGGCAGGCCCGCGGCGCCGCCCAGCGCTCCGGTCAGCGCGCCCGCCAGCGCGGGGGCCGAGTCGGCGACGCGGGAGAGGCAGGCGGCGGCGGGCACCGCCTCGGCGACCCGGCCGCCGCCCGCCAGAGCCAGCGCGAGGGCGACGGGCACGGTCTCGGCCGCGGCGATGCCGTAGCTGTAGACGTGGTCCACGATCTCGTGCTCCAGCACCGGCACGAGCACGAAGGCGCCGCCCGCGCGCCCGTGGCCGCCGCCGGTCTCGCGGGCGAGGCGGACGGCGTGCAGGGCGTTGCGCCGGATCTCGGTCCCCTCGGGGAGCTGCTCCAGCGCGGCGTCCACGCAGGCGTCCACCGGCGCCCCGCTCAGCGCGGCGGCCACCGCGGCGGCCATCGCGCGGGCGCCGTGCACACCGTCGCCGTCCTGGGTGTAGCGGGCGTCGTACTCCGCCAACTGCGCGGCGGCAGAGGGGTTTCCGGGGTGGACCACGGCCAGCGCACAGGCCCGTACGCAGGCCGCGTCGTCGAAGAAGTGCGGGTTGTCGTGGCCGGTGGCGGGCGGGCGCAGACCGGCTGCGAGGTTGCCGAGCCCGGCGCGTACCGAGATCCGGGCGCGCAGTGGCAGCACCGCCGACTCGACCTCGGGCGCCCGCTCGGCGGCCGCGGCGACCTCGCAGGCCAGGGCGTTCCAGGCCAGGTCGATGGCGGTCCGCATCCGGCGGTCCCGGCTCAGGTCGCTCAGCAGCGCGCCCGCGGCGGTCAGGACGGACTCGGCGGTGAACGCCGCCCATTCGGCGTCGTCGGACGGGCCCAGGCGCAGCGGCTCGGGGGGCTGGTTGAGGGCGATGGGCACGGGGAGGGTGGTGGTGGCGTTCTGTTCGGCGAAGGTGTCCAGTTCGCGGGTCAGGCGCCGGGTCCACTCGGGCATCCGCGCCGCCCGGTGGCGGGCGGCCGGCCACCCGGCGGCGTCGCCCGCCGCCAGCCCGAGCAGCAGGCCTTCGATCCGGCGGGGGCCGTCGGGGGTGACGGGTGGAAGGTGTGCGGCGACCGGGGAGAGGCCGCTGGGCAGGAGGTCAAGTGCGGTGTGGCGATGGCGGGTTGGTGACGGCGCCGATACGGCCACCGGTGTGGCGGGCTGGTGGGTGAGGGGCGGTGCGGCGGAGGCGCGGGCCGGGCGGGCCCCGGCGGGGGTGGTGGTCATGAGGCGGCCCGGCCGGTGGCGCAGGCGGCGAGCAGGTCCGCGACTTTCAGGACGTGGTAGCCCGCCATGGAGGGGAGGCAGCTGCCGCGCGCCGGGCCGATGGCGGCGGACCAGTCGGCGGGGATGGCGCCGGTGCCGCCGAGCGCGCCCGCCAGCGCGCCGGCCAGGGCCGCCGTGGTGTCGGCGTCGCGGCCCATGTTGACGGCGGTCAGCACCGAGGAGCTGAAGTCGCCCCGGGCGGCGGCGAACGCGCCGAAGGCCAGGCCGACGGCCTCGGGGGCCAGGTCCGTCCAGGGATAGCCGCCGATGACGACGGCGGAGCGGACGGCACGCTCGGTGCCCAGCTGGGTGATGCCGGGATCCAGCCGGGAGCGCTGGGCGGCGGCCACCGCCCGGCGCAGCGAACGGGCGGTCCAGGAGTCCTCGGGGACGACGGAGAGGGCGGCGGCGATCACCGCGTCGGTGGACCCGGCGACCATGGCCGCCGCGACCCCGGCGGCCACCGCGCGGCCGCCGTAGATGCCCTCGCCGTCGTGGCTGACCGTGCCGTCGATGGAGACGAGGCGGGCGGCCTCGGCCGGGCGCCCGGCGGCGAACACCCCGAAGGGCGCGGCGCGCATCGCCAGGCCGTCGCTCCAGGCGTGCCGGTGCTGGGCGGAGATGGGGGCGGCCAGCCCCCGGCGGAGGTTCTCCAGGGTGCCGCGCTCGCTGAAACCCGCGCCGCGGAACGGGCCTTCGTCGAGGTCGGCGATCCACTGGTGCCAGGCGGCCTCGACATGCGCGACGGTCAGTGCGGAGCCGTGCTCGGCCAGCAGCAGCCCGGAGAAGATGGCGTACTCGGTGTCGTCGGTGCCCGCCGGGTCGTCCCGTACGAAGCCCTCGATACGGCCCCAACGCTGGCGGATCTGCGAGGGTTTCATGTTCTCCGCGGGGGCGCCGAGGGCGTCGCCGACGGCCAGTCCGAGCATCGCCCCGCGGGCGCGGTCGCGCAGGGTGGAGCTCTCCCGCGCGGCCGGGTGCGGTGCGGCGGGCCGGGGGGCGGGGGCCGCCGGGTCGGGGTGCGGTGCGTGCGGTGCGCTCATGGGTGCGTGCCGTTCTGTCGTGCGGGGCGCCGGTGCCGACGCAGGACGTCGCTGCCTTCTCCTGCGGGCCGGTGCTCTGTATCTGTCCCCCGCCCCGCTGCGGGCGGGCGCGGCCACGAGGGTGTCGTGGGGCGGTCCGGACGCAGGGCCCGAGGGCGGGCGGACGGGGGCGTTCATGGGGTGCCTTGGGGCGGGGCGGAGGAGGCGCGGACGACCAGGCGGGGGGCGACGGTCTCGCGGCGGGCGGGGGCAGGGGCGGTGGCGGCCGGTTCGCGCAGGCGGGCCAGCAGCATCCGCACCGCCCTGCGCCCGCGCTCGGCCGAGCCCAGGTCGACGCTGGTCAGCGGCGGCCAGCAGGCCCGCGCCAGGACGGTGTCGTCCATGCCGACCACGGCGACCTCGCCGGGAACGGACCGCCCCCGGGAGTGCAGGGCCTGGCAACTGCCCAGCGCCAGAAGGTCGTTGGCGCACAGCACGGCGTCGATGTCCGGGTGGGCGTCCAGCAGCCGGCCCAGCGCAGCGGCCCCCGCCTCGATGGTGAACTCCGTGGTCTCCACCAGGGCCGGGTCCAGGCCGGGGCCCGTGCCGCGCTCCCCGGCAAGGCCGCCGCCCGTACCGGGGCCGCGGCCCGGCGATCCCAGCGCGCTGCGATAGCCGCGGTAGCGGTTGCGGCCCGGGACGGTGTCGGCGGGGCCGTTGATGAACGCTATCCGCCGCCGCCCGGTCGCCAGGAGATGGCGTACGGCCAGCTCGGCACCGGTGACGGAGTCGGCGCGCACGCTGTCCACGGGATCGCCGCCCGCGATGTCCTCGGGCAGCGAGCCGATGACCACGACCGGCCGGGCGGCATCCGCCAGCGCCCGCAGATGCTCGGGGGTGACCCGGATCGGGCACAGGATCAGACCGTCGCTCGTGCGGTCGGCCAGGCTGCGCAGCACGGCGAGTTCGTCGCCGAGGACGGCGTCGGTGGAGTGCAGCAGGAGGCGGTAGCCCTCGGCTCTGGCGGCGGACTGTATCTCGCGGACCATCGCCACATAGACGGGGTTGCCGATGTCCTGCATGGCGAAGGTCAGTTGCATCGAGCGGCCGTCCTTGAGGGAGCGGGCCACCGCGTTGGCGACATAGCCCAGCTCGGCCGCCGCCCGCTCCACGCGCGTGACGGTGTCGGGGCGCGCCCCGCGGCCGTTGAGCACCCGCGAGACCGAGGCGATGGACACCCCGGCCCGCTCGGCGATGGTCTCCACGGTGACCGCCGACCCTGCGTCCGTCCTCATCGTCATCCCCTCCGCACCACCCACGGTGATCACCAAACGTCATCACCCGATTACTGAAAACGTTTACAGGATCGGGCAGTTGAGTCCTGAGCGCACTGCGGTTTTCCGCAAAGTTGGGTGAGGCTTTCCTCAGTGCGACCGCCCCGCGACGCCGTGTGACGGAGATCTCGTACCCGAGGCTTCGTCAAAACCGCAGGTCACGGCGGTAAGTACGGCCTTCCTTGCTAGCGCGGAGCGGTAAATGGCGCATAGCTTCGAGGCGTTGAAGGGGGAAGTGCCGCAATCGGCCCACACCTCGTGAGAAGGGAGCGGGTCCCACTATGTCCGTCATGGAAGTCATGGACGTTTCGGCGCCGACGCATGTCGCCCACCGCGACAACCACACCCACCGCGACGTCAACGGCGGCTGGCTGCGCCCCGCCGTCTTCGGCGCGATGGACGGCCTGGTCTCCAACCTCGCCCTGATGACCGGTGTCGCCGGCGGCGCGGTCTCCCCGCAGACCATCGTCATCACCGGCCTCGCGGGCCTGGCCGCCGGCGCCTTCTCGATGGCCGCGGGCGAGTACACCTCGGTCGCCTCGCAGCGCGAGCTGGTCCTGGCCGAGCTGGACATCGAGCGGCGCGAGCTGCGCAAGCACCCCCAGGACGAGATCGAGGAGCTGGCCGCGCTGTATGTGTCGCGCGGTGTGGAGCTGGCGCTCGCCCGCCAGGTGGCCGAGCAGCTCTCGAAGGACCCTGAGCAGGCGCTCGAGATCCATGCGCGCGAGGAGCTGGGCATCGACCCCTCCGACCTCCCCTCGCCCGTGGTCGCCGCCGTCTCCTCCTTCGGCTCCTTCGCGCTGGGCGCGCTGCTGCCCGTACTGCCCTATCTGCTGGGCGCCTCCGCGCTGTGGCCCGCGCTGCTGTGCGCGCTGGTCGGGCTGTTCCTGTGCGGGGCTGTCGTGGCCCGCGTGACGGCCCGCTCCTGGTGGTACAGCGGCCTGCGCCAGCTGCTCCTGGGCGGCGCGGCGGCCGGTGTGACGTACGTCCTGGGCACGCTGATCGGAACCGCCGTAGGGTGACCCCCCTATGCAGAGCTATGCGCAGCCACGCATAATCTCCGCCTGGGGCCGCGGATCGCCGCGTTACCCCTCGGTTTCGTTTCGCTGACCACCGGGCATAAGGCCCAGGCGCACGGGGCAATGTCGCCTGCCGGGCGCCGCACGTTCACCGCACGCGTCGGATACCGATCTGTCCGCCCGTGCCCTTGATCCGGCATCGATCCGCCGCCACCGCGGCGTCCGCATAGTGGAAGGCCCTATCCCGCTTTTCGAGATCCGGGTCATGCTGTAACCTGCACGAAATTTCGCGGAGGGCCAACGTCGTCCCTCGGCACAGCACATGCCACGACGACGTTGGGAGAGCCGATGCGTTCCGCGTCCACGCACTCCGCGACCACCGGCAGCGCCAGCGCCGCCTGGTCGCCCATGGACGGGCGCCCCGCCCAGCAGGGGATGTACGACCCGCGAAACGAGCACGACGCCTGCGGCGTCGGCTTCGTGGCGACCCTCACCGGCGAGGCGAGCCACGCGCTGGTCGAGCAGGCCCTCACCGTCCTGCGGAACCTCGAGCACCGCGGCGCCACCGGCTCCGAACCCGACTCCGGCGACGGCGCCGGCATCCTCCTGCAGGTGCCGGACGCGTTCCTGCGCGAGAGCGTCACCTTCGCGCTCCCCGAGGCCGGCGCGTACGCCGTCGGCATCGCCTTCCTCCCGTACGAGGCCGAGGAAGCCGCGGCCGCCGTCTCACACATCGAGACGATCGCGTCCGAAGAAGGACTGGACGTCCTGGGCTGGCGCGTGGTCCCCGTTGCCCCGCAGCTGCTGGGCAACGGCGCCCGCGCCACCATGCCCGCCTTCTCCCAGATCTTCGTCGCGGACGGCGAGAACACCGGCCTGGCCCTGGACCGCAAGGCCTTCGCGCTGCGCAAGCGCGCCGAGCGCGAGGCCGGCGTCTACTTCCCCTCGCTGTCCGCGCGCACCATCGTCTACAAGGGCATGCTGACCACGGGACAGCTGGAGCCCTTCTTCCCCGACCTGTCCGACCGCCGGTTCGCCACCGCGATCGCGCTGGTCCACTCCCGCTTCTCCACCAACACCTTCCCGAGCTGGCCGCTGGCCCACCCGTACCGCTTCGTCGCCCACAACGGTGAGATCAACACCGTCAAGGGCAACCGCAACTGGATGCGGGCGCGCGAATCCCAGCTGGCCAGCGCGCTGTTCGGCGCTGCCGGCCCTGGGCGCAGCGGCGACGGGGACCTGCAGCGCCTCTTCCCGGTCTGCACCCCCGACGCCTCCGACTCCGCCTCCTTCGACGAGGTCCTGGAGCTGCTGCACCTGGGCGGCCGTTCGCTGCCGCACTCCGTGCTGATGATGGTCCCCGAGGCCTGGGAGAACCACGCCTCCATGGACCCGGCCCGGCGCGCCTTCTACCAGTACCACTCCACGATGATGGAGCCCTGGGACGGCCCCGCCTGCGTCACCTTCACCGACGGCACCCAGGTCGGCGCGGTCCTGGACCGCAACGGCCTGCGCCCCGGCCGCTACTGGGTCACCGACGACGGCCTGGTCGTGCTCTCCTCCGAGGTCGGCGTGCTGGACATCGACCCCGCCAAGGTCGTCCGCAAGGGCCGCCTCCAGCCCGGCCGGATGTTCCTGGTGGACACCGCCGAGCACCGCATCATCGAGGACGACGAGATCAAGGCGTCCCTCGCCGCCGAGCAGCCCTACCAGGAGTGGCTGGAGGCCGGGCTCATCGAGCTGGCCGACCTCCCCGAGCGCGAGCACATCGTGCACACCCACGCCTCGGTCACCCGCCGCCAGCAGACCTTCGGCTACACCGAGGAGGAGCTGCGGGTCATCCTCGCGCCGATGGCCAAGGCCGGTGCCGAGCCGATCGGTTCGATGGGCACGGACTCGCCCATCGCCGCCCTCTCCGAGCGCCCCCGCCTGCTCTTCGACTACTTCACGCAGCTGTTCGCGCAGGTCACCAACCCGCCGCTGGACGCCATCCGCGAGGAGCTGGTCACCTCCCTGCACTCCTCGCTGGGACCCCAGGGCAACCTGCTCGACCCCACCGCGGCCTCCTGCCGCAGCGTGAACCTGCCCTTCCCGGTCATCGACAACGACGAGCTGGCCAAGCTCATCCACATCAACGCCGACGGCGACATGCCCGGCATGAAGGCCGTCACCCTCTCGGGCCTGTACCGCGTCTCCGGCGGCGGCGAGGCCCTGGCGGCCCGTATCGCCGAGATCTGCACCGAGGCCGAATCCGCCATCGAAGACGGCGCCCGCCTGATAGTGCTGTCCGACCGGCACTCCGACGCCGAGCACGCGCCGATCCCCTCGCTGCTGCTCACCTCCGCCGTCCACCACCACCTCATCCGTACGAAGCAGCGCACCCAGGTCGGGCTGCTCGTCGAGGCGGGCGATGTGCGCGAGGTGCACCACGTCGCGCTGCTCATCGGGTACGGCGCAGCCGCGGTCAACCCCTACCTGGCGATGGAGTCGGTGGAGGACCTCGTACGGGCAGGGACGTTCCTGCCGGGCGTCGAGGCCGAGACCGCCATCAAGAACCTCATCAAGGCACTCGGCAAGGGCGTGCTGAAGGTGATGTCCAAGATGGGCATCTCCACCGTCGCCTCCTACCGCGGCGCGCAGGTCTTCGAAGCGGTCGGCCTGGACGAGCAGTTCGTGGACACCTACTTCCACGGCACCACCACCAAGATCGGCGGCGCCGGTCTCGACGTGGTCGCCAAGGAGGTCGCCCAGCGGCACGCCAAGGCCTACCCCGCCTCCGGCATCGCCGCCACCCACCGCGCGCTGGAGATCGGCGGCGAGTACCAGTGGCGCCGCGAGGGCGAGCCGCACCTCTTCGACCCGGACACCGTCTTCCGCCTCCAGCACTCCACCCGCTCGCGCCGCTACGACATCTTCAAGCAGTACACGGAGCGGGTGAACGAGCAGTCCGAGCGCCTGATGACGCTGCGCGGCCTGTTCTCCTTCAAAAGCGAGCGGCCCTCGGTCCCGCTGGAGGAGGTCGAGCCGGCGAGCGAGATCGTCAAGCGCTTCTCCACCGGCGCGATGTCGTACGGCTCGATCTCCCGCGAGGCGCACGAGACCCTCGCCATCGCCATGAACCAGCTGGGCGGCAAGTCCAACACCGGCGAGGGCGGCGAGGACCCGGAGCGCCTGTACGACCCGGCGCGCCGCTCCTCCATCAAGCAGGTCGCCTCCGGCCGCTTCGGCGTGACCAGCGAATACCTGGTCAACTCCGATGACATCCAGATCAAGATGGCCCAGGGCGCCAAGCCCGGCGAGGGCGGCCAGCTGCCAGGCCACAAGGTCTACCCCTGGGTCGCGAAGACCCGGCACTCCACCCCCGGCGTGGGCCTGATCTCCCCGCCGCCGCACCACGACATCTACTCCATCGAGGATCTCGCCCAGCTGATCCACGACCTGAAGAACGCCAACCCGGCCGCCCGCATCCACGTGAAGCTGGTCTCCGAGGTCGGCGTGGGCACGGTCGCCGCGGGTGTCTCCAAGGCGCACGCGGACGTCGTCCTCATCTCGGGCCACGACGGCGGCACCGGCGCCTCCCCGCTGACCTCCCTCAAGCACGCGGGCGGCCCCTGGGAGCTGGGTCTGGCCGAGACGCAGCAGACCCTGCTGCTCAACGGCCTGCGCGACCGCATCGTGGTGCAGACCGACGGCCAGCTCAAGACCGGCCGCGACGTCGTCATCGCCGCGCTGCTGGGCGCCGAGGAGTACGGCTTCGCCACCGCGCCGCTGGTGGTCTCCGGCTGCGTCATGATGCGGGTGTGCCACCTGGACACCTGCCCGGTCGGCATCGCCACCCAGAACCCCACGCTGCGCGAGCGCTTCAGCGGCAAGGCCGAATACGTCGTCAACTTCTTCGAGTTCATCGCCGAGGAGGTCCGCGAGCTGCTGGCCGAGCTGGGCTTCCGTACGCTTGAAGAGGCCGTGGGCCACGCCGAACTGCTCAACACCGAGCGGGCCGTGGGCCACTGGAAGGCGCAGGGGCTGGACCTCGCCCCGCTGCTGCACGTCCCCGAGCTGGCCGAGGGCGCCGTACGCCACCAGGTCACCGTGCAGGACCACGGCCTGGCCAAGGCCCTGGACAACGAGCTGATCAAGCTTGCCGCCGACGCGCTGGCGGCCGACACCGCCGAGGCCGCGCAGCCCGTACGCGCCCAGGTCGCCATCCGGAACATCAACCGGACCGTGGGCACCATGCTCGGCCACGAGGTGACCAAGAAGTTCGGCGGCGCGGGGCTGCCCGACGACACCGTCGACATCACCTTCACCGGCTCGGCGGGCCAGTCCTTCGGCGCGTTCCTGCCGCGCGGCGTCACGCTGCGCCTGGAGGGCGACGCCAACGACTACGTGGGCAAGGGGCTTTCGGGCGGCCGGGTGATCGTGCGCCCGGACCGCGGCGCCGACCACCTGGCGGAGTACTCCACCATCGCGGGCAACACCCTGGCCTACGGGGCCACCGGCGGCGAGATGTTCCTGCGCGGCCGGGTCGGCGAGCGCTTCTGCGTGCGCAACTCCGGTGCGACGGTGGTCTCCGAGGGCGTGGGCGACCACGGCTGCGAGTACATGACCGGTGGCCACGCGGTCGTCCTGGGCGAGACGGGCCGCAACTTCGCGGCCGGTATGTCCGGCGGCGTCGCGTACGTCATCGACCTCGACCGGGACAACGTCAACCGCGAACTGGCCGATGCCGTCAGCGCGCTGGACGAGAACGACAAGGGGTGGCTGCACGATGTCGTGCGCCGCCACCAGGAGGAGACCGGCTCCACCGTGGCCGCCAAGCTCCTGGCCGACTGGGATGTGGCAGTGACCCGCTTCAGCAAGGTCCTGCCCGCCACGTACAAGGCAGTGCTCGCCGCCAAGGACGCCGCCGAGCGGGCCGGACTGACCGAGTCCGAGACTCACGAGAAGATGATGGAGGCGGCGATCAATGGCTGACCCCAAGGGCTTCCTGACCACCGGGCGCGAGGTCGCCAAGACCCGCCCCGTCGGCGAACGCGTCAAGGACTGGAACGAGGTCTACGTCCCCGGTTCGCTGCTGCCGATCATCTCCAAGCAGGCCGGGCGCTGCATGGACTGCGGCATCCCCTTCTGCCACAACGGCTGTCCGCTGGGGAATCTCATCCCCGAGTGGAACGACTACGCCTACCGGGAGGACTGGCAGGCGGCCAGCGAGCGGCTGCACGCGACCAACAACTTCCCGGAGTTCACCGGGCGGCTGTGCCCGGCGCCCTGTGAGGCCGCGTGCGTGCTGGGCATCAACCAGCCGCCGGTGACCATCAAGAACGTCGAGGTCACCATCATCGACAAGGCCTGGGACAACGGCACGGTCACCCCGCAGCCGCCGGAGCGCCTGTCCGGCAAGACCGTCGCCGTCATCGGCTCGGGCCCGGCGGGTCTGGCCGCCGCCCAGCAGCTGACCCGGGCCGGGCACACGGTCGCCGTGTACGAACGGGCCGACCGCATCGGCGGGCTGCTGCGCTACGGCATCCCCGAGTTCAAGATGGAGAAGCGGCACATCAACCGCCGTATCGAGCAGATGCGGGCGGAGGGCACCAAGTTCCGCACCGGCATCGAGATCGGCCGCGACCTGAGCGCGACGGATCTGCGCAAGCGCTACGACGCGGTGGTCGTCGCCGCCGGCGCCACCACGGCCCGCGATCTGCCCGTCCCCGGGCGGGAGCTGAGCGGGGTGTACCAGGCGATGGAGTACCTGCCGCTGGCCAACAAGGTCCAGGAGGGCGACTTCGTGGCGCCGCCCGTCACGGCCGAGGGCAAGCACGTCGTGGTCATCGGCGGCGGCGACACCGGCGCGGACTGCGTGGGCACCGCCCACCGTCAGGGCGCGGCCTCCGTCACCCAGCTGGAGATCATGCCGCGGCCCGGCGAGGAGCGGGCGCCCGGACAGCCCTGGCCGACCTTCCCGATGCTCTACAAGGTCACCTCCGCGCACGAGGAGGGCGGCGAGCGGGTCTACTCGGTCTCCACCACCCACTTCGAGGGCGATGAGGACGGCAACGTCCAGTGGCTGCACCTGATCGAGGTGGAGTTCGTGGACGGCAAGCTCACCCAGAAGCCCGGCACCGAGCGGAGGATCCCCGCGCAGCTGGTCACCCTGGCCATGGGCTTCACCGGCACCGACCAGGACAACGGGCTGGTCCAGCAGTTCGGCCTGGAGCTGGACGCGCGCGGCAACATCGCCCGCGACGCGGACTTCGCCACCAATGTGGACGGCGTGTACGTCGCCGGTGACGCGGGCCGCGGCCAGTCGTTGATCGTGTGGGCGATCGCCGAGGGCCGCTCCGCGGCGCGCGGAGTGGACCGCTACCTCACCGGTGTCAGCGCGCTGCCGTCCCCGATCAAGCCGACGGACCGCGCTCTGACGGTCTGATCCCCCGCCCCCGGCCCGCCCGGGGGCACCAGGATGTCCCGTACAACGGCGTACGGCACAAAAGGCGGCGCCTGCCCAGTCCCCGACCGGACCGAGGGCGGGCGCCGCCGCTGTCGCGCCAACGGCTGTGTCCGCACCCGCTGTTGTGCCCGGTGCCACCGTTACCAGGTCGTCATTTCGCCGGATACCGGCGCGGTACGCCGCAGCAGGAGCGTGCGAAGAATGTGGCAGGGGCGGAGGGGCGCTCTGGTGGTGACCGCGGCGCCTGTCCACTCCCCCCGGTCGGAGGGCAGGCGCCGCGGTGGCCTTCCCGGCGCCGGCTCGATGCGGTCCCTTGCGCGGTACGAGCCGTTCTGCTGCGGGGAAAGCGGCGCATCGGCCTCCCGCGCGCCCCCCGGCCGCGGCGTGCTGCGGATCGCGCCCGGCCGGTCGGCGAACCCCGCGCACCGGGCCCCAACTCCCGTTATGCGCCGAGGGGTTCACTGGGGAAAGGATAGGAGCGGGTTGGTTCGGCGCTCACCGAAGTCGGTGCGTGACTACCCTCTGCGGATGAACCGACAGGACAGTGATCACGAATCGTCCGGCGCCGGTCGCGCGGGCAGTACGGAGCTGCCCGACCTGGCCGCCCTCGCGGGGCTGCTGGCGGACCGTACGCGCGCGGCGATGTGCATGGCCCTGCTCGACGGCGGGGCCTGGACGGCGGGCGACCTGGCGGCGTACGCCTCGGTCGCGCCCTCCACCGCCACCGAGCACCTCAACCTCCTGGTCGCCGGCGGGCTGCTGGCCGAGGAGCGGCAGGGGCGGCGGCGCTACGTACGCCTCGCGGGCCCGGACACCGCCGAGACCCTGGAGAACCTGGCCGCCCTCGCCCCCTACCGCCCGGTCCCCGTCCGCTCGCTGGCCGAGGCCAACCACCGCCGCGCGCTGCACCGCGCCCGCGTCTGCTACGACCACATCGCGGGCCGCCTCGGCGTCGCCATCGCCGACGCCATGGCCGAACGGGCCCTGCTGGCCCGTGAGTTAGCGCAAGGCGATGCCCCGTGCGAGGTGGCGCTCACCCGGGACGGCGCGTCCTGGCTCGCCGCCCTGGGTGTCGTGTACGCCGTACCGCCGGTGGCGCACCGCGCGCATGTGCGGCTGTGCCCGGACTGGACGGCGCGCCGCCACCATCTCGCCGGCGCCGTCGGGGCGGCGCTGTACCGCCACGCGCTGGAGCGGGACTGGGTGCGCCGCTGCGGCGGCACCCGGCTGCTGGCGGTGACGGAGGCCGGGCGGGCGGCGTTCGGGAGTCAATTGGGACTGGGGGAGGGGGAGTTGGGTGCGCAGGAGGCGCCGCGTGCGTGACTGTGCCGTGAGCCTCTCGACGCGCCCGTACGGTGTGCGCCGTCCGCCTGCCCGCCGTGCCGGAGCGTGCTCAGGGGCGGGTACCCGCCGCCCCGCCCTGCCCGGGACCCGCTGTCGGACCAGTCGCCGGAGGAGTCGTGGGAGGCCTCATCGCTCATCATGCCCATGCTAACCGCCCCCGTGTGCACCCCTGCGGCGGGCGGTCCCTCGGCCCGGCTCTCCCGCGTGGGTGATCCGGTCGTCGCCGAGCCGGGCCTGCCGCTCGGCGTCCAGTGAGCAGATCAACTCCGCCTCGCGGTGCGGCACTTGGCCGACGGTCGCCTCGGCCAGGTCGTGACCCGCCGCGGTCAGCTCCACCAGGACCGTGTGCGGGCGCCCTTCTCCGGGGCGGCGGGTGACCAGGCCCTCGCGCTCGGCGCGGGCCATGCGCTGGGAGGCGGCGCCGGCGGTCACCAGGGAGCGGCGGCTCAGCTCGCGGGTGCTGAGGGTGTACGGGGCGCCGCTGCGGCGCAGCACGCTGAGCAGGTCCAGGGTGGCGGCGTCCACGCCCGCCCCGGCGAGCACCGGCGGCGGTCGTCGCCGAGCGGCTTGGCCGGCCGCCGGATCGGGGTGAGGATCCCGATCGAGGAGACCGGGGTGCCGGGGCGCTCGCGCTCCCAGGCCGCGGCGATGTCCCGGACCGGGTAGCCGGAGGCGTCGTCCGTGAAGTTCTCGTTCCCGCCTCTTGCCAGGGGCCCTCCCTCGAGTGTTACGTTAATGTCTAAATATAGCTCTGGATTTAGATCTCAACGAAAGTGGTGGGTGCTCAGCGCATGTCACGCAACATCCTGGTCACCGGCGGCGGTACGGGCATCGGCCGGGCGGTCGCCCGGCACTTCGTGCGGCAGGGCGACGCCGTCGTCGTCACGGGGCGCCGCCGCGAGCCGCTGGAGCGGGCCGCGAAGGAACTCGGCGCCACGGCGGTGGTCTGCGACCACACCGACCCCGACGCGCTCACCCGGCTCCTGGCCGAACTGCCCGGCGCCGTCGACGTACTGGTCAACAACGCCGGGGGAAACACGGACTTCGACGCCGACGGGGACACGGGGCTGGCCGCCTATGCCCGCGACTTCCGGGCCAACCTCGATGCGAACCTGCTCACCGCGGCGCTCACCGCCAAGGCCCTGGAGGACCGGCTCGCGCCGGGCGGCGCGGTCGTCCACATCGGGTCGGTAGCGGCCGACCAGGGCGCCGGATCCTACGGCGCCGCCAAGGCCGGACTGGCGGCCTGGAACGTCGACCTGGCGGGCGCCCTGGGCCCCCGCGACATCACCGCCAACGTCGTCTCGCCCGGCTACATCGCCGACACCGAGTTCTTCCGGGATCACCTCGCCGACGAGCGGCGCGATGAGCTGGTGGCCTCCACCGCGGTGCGGCGCGCCGGGGTGCCGGAGGACATCGCGGGTGCGGTGGCCTTCCTCGCGTCCCCGGCGGCGCGGCACGTGACGGGGCAGGTCCTGAACGTCAATGGTGGTGCGTACACGACGCGTTGAGGCCGACGGAGTCGGACGTGGGGGTGCGGCGATGCGCGGGGCGCGGCCGCGCCCTCACTTCGCCAGCAGCGGCTTCGCGCTGACCGCGTCCACCACCCGGCGCCCGCCGAGCTCCGTTTCCAGGGGCACCTTCACCTTGTCCAGCAGGAGCTGATCGGTGCACGCGCCGTTGGGGTCGCGCTCCACGGACCAGCCCGCGACGACCACGGTCCGGCCGCTCTCGTACACCCGGGCGCCATAGCGCGCGTCGCACGCCCCGTGCCCGACCGTCACCGTCAACTCCCGTGCGCTAGAAGGGTCCTTGGGGCGGTCGGCGCCCTGCAGGGGCAGCATCTCGCCGCGTACCCCGGAGACCGGGGCGACCTCGGGCCAGGCCCGTACGATCTCCCGCGCCCGCCGGTCGAAGGAGGTGCTGGGCGGCGGGGCCCCGCCCACCACGGTCTGCTCGCTCTCCTCCTGGCCGCAGCCGGCCAGGGTCAGGCCCGCGGTGAGCGCGAGGGGGAGCAGCAGGGCGAGGTGCCGGGCGCGTCGCGTACGGATGCCATCGACTCCCTTCTGGTGACGCCGAGTTGATGCATCAGGTCCACGCATCGGATGCCTCCCAATGTCGCGGGGGTCACGGATGTGACGGCCGGCAGGGGCGTACGGTTCCGCCGCGCGGCATCGGGCCGCGCCCGCGCTATTGACTAAAAGTCAAACCGGAACCACGCTGCTGCACAGCCGCCGTCACCGCGCCCCTGGGAGGACTCGTGGGTACAGGCAATGCAGGCAACTCCGGCAGCGAGGCGTTCGCGCGACTGGGCGAGCAGCTGGGCGGGCCCCCGCCCGCCGGCTTCGCCGCGGTCGGCCCCGACGACCTCGCCTTCCTGGCCGACGCCCTGATCGCCGAGCACGAGAGCCGGGCCGCCGGGCTGACCGACGCCGCCGAAGAAGCGCTGAAGCTGGTGCCCGCCCTCGCCCGCGGGCCCGTCCGCCGCATCCTCTTTCGCTGACCGAAGCCGACTGAACGGTGATCGCCATGGACACCCTTCGCAACCGCGCCGAGAGCCACAAGATCGCCCGTCTGCTCGGTGTCGCGCCGGAGCGGCTGGAGTTCCTGCATGCCCTGCCCGCCGACGACGTACGGGAGCTGCGGGTACATACCGTCGCCGCGCTCTTCGACGGCGCGCCCGAGATGCTGGACCGCATCGCCGCCGCCACCAAGCTCGTACCGGCCGGGGTCGCCGCCGCCATCTCGCAGAAGGCGCTGGGCCCCAAGCTCGCCGCCTCCGTCGCCGGGCGGCTGGACCCCGCGCGCGCCGCCGACATCATCGAGAAGCTCCCCGTCTCCTTCACCGCCGAGTCCTGCGGGCACCTGGACCCGCGCAGGATCGCGGGCATCGTCGACCGGCTGGACGAGGGCCTGGTGGTCCGTATCGCCGTCGCCCTGGCCGAG
Source organism: Streptomyces sp. UF-297 (assembly GCF_058245575.1). Classification (NCBI taxonomy): domain Bacteria; kingdom Bacillati; phylum Actinomycetota; class Actinomycetes; order Kitasatosporales; family Streptomycetaceae; genus Streptomyces; species Streptomyces sp. UF-297. The sequence goes on from NZ_JBSIBZ010000021.1 coordinate 80,929, forward strand.
CGCGGCGACCACCTGACCATGGGCCGCTTCGTCGGCCATCTGCGCGACCACGCCCTGGAACGCATCCTGGGTTTGATCGAGGACTCCGTCGTGCTGCGCGTCGGCTTCTTCATCGACCAGCCCGAGCGCCTGGACCCCATCTTGGAGCTGATGGACGCCGAGCGGCTGGCGGGGGTCATCGGGGCGGCGGGCGACGGGCTGTGGCCCGAAGCGCTGGCCGTCGCCGCGCTCGTCGGGCCCGGGCGGCGCGCCGAGATCGCCGCCCTCGCCGCCCGCCAGGAGCCCGCGCGCCTGGACGCGCTCGTACGGGTCGCGCACGAGCAGGACCTGTGGGAGGCGCTGCTGCCGCTGGTGGCCCTGCTGGGCGAGGAGGACCGCCGCGCGGTCGCCGCACTGCCCTCGCTGCGGGACGCGCAGGTGCTGGGCGAGGTCGTACGGGCCGTCGTCGCGACCCGCCTGTGGGCCGAATTCCTGCCGCTGGTGCGGGAGTTGCCCGAGCCGTCGCGCAAGGTGGTGGCCGACGCTGCGGGGGCGCTGCCGGACGAGGACCTGGACGTCCTGGTGCTGGAGGTGGAGAAGCGGGACCTGTGGGAGGAGGTGCTGCCGCTCGTGGAGATCATGGAGGACGGGGCGAAGGAGCGGATCTTCGCTCTGCCCGCGTTCCAGGCGCAGGGCTCGGAGTGACGGGAGGGCGGGGGCGGCACGCGGAATGCCGGTTTCCGCGCCCGCTCCCCGCCCCGCGTCCGCTCTCCGCTCAATTCGCCCCCGGCGCAATGCCATTGGGCCCGGCCACGGCGGCCGGTTAGCGTCGCCGCATGACGAACTCGCAGCTCACCCGCGTCGGCTCCGACATCTGGTTCCTCCCTCTCAAGGTGAGCCATGTGCACATCGTGCGCCTGCCCGCCGGCGGATACGGCCTGGTCGACACCAGCCTCCCCGGCTCCGCGCCCGCCATCCTCGACGCGCTGGCGAGCCTCGGCGCCCGCCCCCAGGACCTGCGGCAGATAGTCATCACCCACAGCCACATCGACCACCGGGGGTCCGCCGCCGACCTGGTGGCGGCCACCGGCGCCCGGGTTCTGGCGGGTGCCGCCGACGCACCGGTCATCCGCGGCGACGTCCCCGAGGCCCCGCCGGTCATCGCGGGGGACCGGGACCTCTACGAGCAGGTCATCGGCATCGTCACGGCGCCGGACGAGCCGCCGCTGAGGCCTGTGGGCGTGGACACCGAACTCCACGACGGCGACATCCTGGAGGACTGGCCCGGCGCAGCCCGCGCGGTGCACGCGCCGGGACACACTCCGGGCGCCACGGCGCTGCACCTTCCCGGCAGCGGCGTGCTGTTCCCCGGCGACACCATCGCCGTCCTCGAAGGCCGCGCCCTCCTGCACCCCTTCAACATCGACCGGGCCGGGGCCATCGCGTCCTTCCGCCGCCTCGCCTCCCTCGACGACGTGGACACGCTGTGCCAGCCGCACGGCGAGCCGGTGGTCAAGGGCCTGGCGGAGCTGCTGCGGGCGGCCACCCCCGAGGACGACTGGGCCTGAGAAAGGCGATCTTGTAGGCTCCGGCGATACGCGGCGGACGGGTGTTCGGGGTCCGGTGCGCGGGGCCCCTCGCAGGAGGCCGGGCGTACGGGCCGCGGGGCGTACGGGAACGGGGAGAGGGCGGACGCGATGACGGACGAGGTGCCCATGAGCGCTTCACCGGCCGAAGGCCGGCTGGCCGTCACCGAGCGGACCCGCCACCGCCGCCTGCGGGAACAGGGCAGCACCGCGCGCGCCGACCTGGACGCCGTGCTGTGCGCGGGCTTCGTCTGCCACCTCGGCGTACTGGTCGACGGCGCCCCGATGGTCGTGCCCACCGTGTACGGCGTCCGGGGCGACACCCTCTACGTCCACGGCTCGGTCGCCTCGCGCAGCCTGGTGCACTCCCCGGGCGGCACGGTCTGTGTGACCGTCACCCATGTCGACGGCCTGGTCCTGGCCCGCTCGCTGTTCGAGCACGGCGTCAACTACCGCAGTGCCATGGTGTACGGGGTCCCCCGCCTGATCACCGAGGGCGACGAACTCCTGGAGGGGCTGCGGGTGTTGAGCGAGCACAGCGCACCCGGCCAGTGGGACTACGCGCGCCGCCCCAACCGCAAGGAACTCGCCGCCACCTGCCTGCTCGCCCTCGGTCTCGACGAGGCCTCGGTCAAGACGGCATCAGGTCCGCCGCAGGACGGGGACGGCCCGGACGGCGAACTCGGCCTGTGGGCGGGCGTACTGCCGCTGCACATGGTCTGGGGCGCCCCTCGGCCGGACCCGTCCCTCCCTGGCGGCATCCTGCCGCCCGCCCACATCGCCCGCCGCGCCGGACAGCCCGCCAACATCCCCGACACCCCCAACACCCCTGATACCCCCGATACCCCTGACACCCCCGACACCCCCGTGACGCACCCATGACCGCACCCGCCGCGCAGCTCACCCTCCCCCTCACCGTCCGCGACATGACCCACGCCGACCTGCCCGCCTGCGCGTGGTCGGGCACCGATCTCCATCTGGGCAATGTGGCACGGCAGTTGGACCGCGCGGCCCGCGGCCAGGTGGACTACCTCGCCCTCTGCCCGCCCTCCGGGATGCCGGTCGCCCTGGGTGGCGTCGACTACTTCGCCACCCAGGGCGTGGGCACCCTGTGGCAGCTCGCCGTCCACCCCGCCCTGCGGTCCTGCGGCATCGGCACCGTCCTGATCCGCGCCGCCGAGGACCGCGTCCTCGCCCGCGGCCTGGACCGCGCCGAACTCACCGTCGAACTCTCCAACCCACGGGCCCGCGCCCTGTACGAACGCCTCGGCTACCGCTCCTTCGGCCAGGCCCCCACCGCCTGGGACGAACAGGCCCCGGACGGCTCGGTCCGCCGCTACGACACGGTGGTCACCCTGATGTACCGGCAACTGGGCTGAGGGCTGTCCGGCCCTTGCCGAGCGCTCCCGGGGAGCGCGGCGGCACCGCCGCACCCGGCGGCCTGCGGGGGCGGCGGGCCACTGCGGGCCGGGCGGGCTCCGGGGCGGTGGCGGGCGGTCGGCTATCGTCGGGGATTTCGGCTATCAGTTCTGCTGTTTCCGGGTGCGTGCGCAGGGGCCGTGCGATGTTGTGTCGCGGGGCGTCGCGGCCCGGGGCGGTGTGGACGCGGGTTCGTGGCAGAAAGGCGCCCAATGCAGCTTCATACCCATGAGTGGGGGACCGGCGACCGGATCGCGGTGCTGATCCACGGGATCATGTCGGACCACCGCACCTGGCGGCGGGTCGGCCCGGCGCTCGCCGAGCGGGGATACCGCGTCATCGCCGTGGACCTGCGCGGCCACGGGGCCAGCGGGCGCGGGCCGTACGGTGCGGAGATCTTCGCCGACGACCTCGTCGACACCCTTCCGCAGGGGGCGGAGCTGGCGATGGGGCACTCGCTGGGCGGCATGGCGCTGTCGCTCGCGGTGGAGCGGCTGCGGCCGCGGCGGGCCGTCTACTCCGACCCGGCCTGGCGGCTGGGGGCCGTGGACCGGCCCGTGGACCCCGCGGTGTTCGCCGAGTTCAAGCGCGCCTCGGCCGGGATGATCAGGAGCTTCAACCCGCGCTGGGAGGAGGCCGACGTCGAGCTGGAGGCGGCCACGCTCCAGGTGTGGGACGCCGATACGGCCCTGGCGCTCTCCGGCGAGACGGCCCGGGACCGGGTGCCGGAGCGGCCGGTCGTACCGTCCCTGGTGCAAGTGGCGGGCGAGGGATTCCTGTTCACCGAGGAGAGCAAGAAGCTGCTGGCGGAGCGCGGCTTCGAGGTCCGTACGGTCGAGGGGGCCAAGCACACCATCCACCGCGACGACTTCGACGGATTCATGAAGTCGCTGGAGGGCTGGATCTAGAGGTGGCCGGTGGATCCGGCCGGTAATCCGGAGGGTTTGGGTCCGCAGGTTTCTCCGGCGGGCGGACGACGGCCGTCCGCCGGAGAGGGGGGATGGGGGTAATTCGGGGCGTATATACCGAGTTGGCCAAGGGGTGGAATGCCGGGATGTGTTGCGGAATCGCCAGGATTTATCACGGTGTTTTGCCCGTCTTCAGGGCTGCTGTTTAGTCTGTGGCCAGTGGTACGACCAACCACTGTCCGGTCGGCTCCTGGGTTACCGGAGCACTGAATCCCCCTGAGGCAGCGCTGCGATGACCGAACCGGCTATATCGGCCAAACCGGCTATATCTGCTATATCGGCTGCAACTGCCGCATCGGACCGGCGTTTCCCCGCCGTCCCGACGGGCTCCCGCCCGCCCGCCGAGGAGCGCATCACCGCCCTTGTCCTGACGCACCGTCAGTCCCTGTTGCGCTATGTGACCCGCATGCTCCCCGGCGACCCCCAGCGCGCCGAGGACGTCGTCCAGGAGACGCTGCTGCGCGCCTGGCTGGAGAGCGGCGCGGGCGGTACGGACGGCCCCGTGCGCCTGGGGGAGCAAGGGGGCGGCACGGGCCGCGAGCCCGGGCTGCCGTGGCTGTTCAGGGTCGCCCACAACGTCGTCATCGACTGGAGCCGGCGCGACCGCTCCCGGCCGATGGTTCCCACCGGGCTGCCGCCGGAGACCGCGGGCCCCACCGACGAGCACGCGCTCGTCGTGGAGCGGGCCCATGTCGTCGAGCTGCTCGCCCAACTGTCCCGCCCCCATCGAGAGGTTCTGGTGTACACATACCTGCTCGGCTGTTCCGGACCCGATACCGCGCATGCGCTGGGCATACCGGCCGGCACGGTGAAGTCCCGGCTGCATCACGCGATGCGCCAGCTGCGGAACGCCGCCGACCGCGCGCGGGAGTGCGCGTGAACCACGGCTCCCTCGGCACCGCCCCCGGGACCACCGGCCCCCTCCCGACGCTCGCACTGGGCATGCCGGACCGCACCTCCTGGCTGATCCTGAGCGGATTCCTCGTCGCCCTCGTGGCGCTGATCTGGCTGCTGGCGCGGGTGGTGCGCAAACAGGGCGGCTTCCGCAAGGCCTGCCGCCGCCTGGCGTGGGAACTGCGCATGACCGCCCGGGCGTTCACCGCACCGCTGCGCGCCTACCGGCGGCACCGGCGCAGCGCCCGGACGCTGGCGGCCTTCTTCGCCGACCCGTCCGCGTACGACATGGCACGGGCGGCGCTGGACGCGGCGGACGCCGAATCGGGCGCGGGCTGCTACGCGCCCGCCGTCCGCCTGGACCCCGCCAGGGACCGCGCCCGGGTCGTGGTGGCGGGCCGCGACCCGGTCGGGTCCGGCGGCCCCGCCCGGCCCTGGGCCGACGCGGCCGCGGAGCCGGGGGAGTGGACCTGGTCCGCGCCGGCCGCCGCGCTCGCGAGCACCGCATCGAGCGGGCGGGCACGGCTGCTGCTCGTGCTCGGCGTGGACCGGGCCGAGCCGGGAACGGTGCTGGTGGACTGGCTCCGCGGCCCCGCGGCCCTGACCGTGGAGGGCGACGCGCGGGTCTCGCGCAGCGTGCTCCAGTCACTGGCCGCACAGCTGGACCGGATGCCGGACGGGCCTGCGGTACGGGTGGCCTCGGGCGTGCACCCGCGCTTCCCCGGGGCGGCGCTGGAGGACCTGCTGGCCGAGCTGACGGACGCCACGGCCGATGCCGCTGCGGACGCCACGGCCCACGCCGGTTCCGTACCGGCCTCCCCGGACCTGCGCAAACGGTCAACCGACGCTGGGGGAAGCGCCGACGCCGATGCGGCCGCGGCCGACGCGGCACCGGTCGTGGTCTGCTGGGCACCGACCCCGCAGCAGGCCGCCCGCCTGGCCGAACTGTGCGCTGCGGGCCGAATCCGCGCCCTGGTCGGCGGCCGCTTCCCGGGCAACTGCTGGACCCTGCACGCCGAGCCGGACGGCCGCCTCCTGGGCCCCGGCCCCCGCGTGGACGTCGAGTCCCCCGCTCTGAGCCGCGCGGTGGCCCGCACCGTACGCCGAGCCGGCCCGGCCCCGCGCCGCCTCGCCCCCGTACCCCCTGGGACGCCACCGCCCGGTTCGGCCCACCCCGGCGCCCCGGCCCCGGAAGCGAGTACGGACACGGAGGCGTCACCCGCCGCGACCACCGCTTCCGCGCGATCCGCCGCGGCCCGTGACACCGTCAACGCCACCGGCCCCACCCGACAGCACCGGACACCGCACGACGCGTCCGCAGCCGCAGACTTCACCGAGCCCGGCGGCGCCGCGTCCGACGGCGCCGGACCGGGCCCCGGCGGGGGTGACGATGCCGAGCGCGGCAGCGCGTCCCCCGTCGCGTCCAGCCGCACCACCACGGGCCTCGCCGGGACCGACGGCTGCGAAGCCGACGGTGTGCACCGCGCTGCGCCGGACCGCTCTGCGCCGGGCCCCGACGAGTTCGCCGAGGGGCGCGGAGCCGGTGCCGGTACCGGCAGCCGTGCCACCCCCGCCGCCGCCACTCGGGCCGAGGCCGAGCCCGACCTGTCCGAGCCCATTGCCGGGCCCGGGCGGACGGGGCCCGTGGGGGTTTCGGCGGCCGGTGGTGCTTCATTCGAGCCGGGTGCGACCGGCGACTCCAAGGAACGGACCCCTCGTAACCCGTGAGACTCTTCGTCAGTATTGCTTCGGCGCAGGCGCCCGGACGGCGCCGCGATGTGGTGGTGCACACCGCCGCCGGTACGACCGTGAGCGCGCTCGCCGCCCGGCTGCACGAGGGGGAGGGGGTGCCCGCCCTCTTCCTCGGTGCGCGCGAGCTGCCGCACGACCTGCCGCTGTCCGCCGCCGGAATCCGGGACGGGGTCACCCTCGGCCTCGGCGGTCCGGTGCCGGACGGGCCCGACGGCGGCTACGGCCCCGAGCGGGACGAACTGCCGCCGCCGTCCCGGTCGGCGGACGGCGAGCCGCTGCCGCGCGGCCCCCGGGCCGAGCTGCAGCTCGTCGGCGGTCCGGGCGCGGGCAAGGTGTGGCCGCTGGAGCCCGGCACGCACACCGTCGGCCCGGCGCAGGGGAGTTCGGTACGGCTGGAGGGGCGGGGCGTGCCCGCGGAAGGGGTGCGCCTCACCGTCCGTGCGGATGGCGGCGTCCTGCTGGAGCAGGGGAAGGGTGCTGATGGCGTGGCGCTGTCGGTGCCGCAGCCGCCGCCCGAGCGGCCGCGCGCGGACGCGCCCCCGCTGCCGCCCGCGCCGCCGCCCGAGCTGCCCGATCCCTGCGCCGACACCCGCACCCCCGTCCCGGACGGCTGGGTGCAGTGGCCGCTGGGCGGTGAACTGCGGCTCGGCGAGCTGTTGTTGCGGATCGCCGAGCCCACCGAGGCGGACGCCGCCGTCACGGCCTCCGAGGACGGCGCGTACCTGGACTTCAACCGGCCGCCGCGGATCGTTCCGCCGCTGGTGCCCGAGCGGTTCACGCTGCCCTCGCCGCCCACGCCGCCGACCCGGCGCACCATCCCGCTGCTGGTGGTCGTCGCGCCGATGTTCATGGGCCTGGCGATGGTGTTCTTCCTCCACTCCTACTTCTACTTGATGTTCGCGTTCTTCAGCCCGGTGCTCGCCATCGCGAACAGCATCAGTGCGCGGCGCAGCGGCTACCGCGAGTTCCTGGGAGCGGTCGCCAACTACCGCACCCGGCGCGCCTCTTTGGAGAGGGACGTCGAAGGGATGGTGGAGCGGGAGCGGGCGCTGCGGGTGGCCGCCGGGCCCGACCCGGCCGCGGCCGGACTGTGGGCCGTGGGCCCCGGTGCCCGGCTGTGGGAGCGCCGCCGCGGCCACCCCGACCACCTGCTGCTGCGGGTGGGCACCGTGGGCCAGTCCTCGCTGCTGACCATCGACGACAGCGCCCGCGAGGAGAACCACCGCACCGCCAACTGGCAGATACCGGACATGCCGATCGGTGTGGACCTGTGCGGCGACGGCGTGGTCGGCATCGCGGGGGAGCGGGACGCCACGCGGGCGCTGGCCCGGTGGGCGATCGCGCAGGCAGCGATTCTGCACAGCCCGCGGGACGTGCGCATCACCGTGCTCACCGACGCGGCGGGCGCGCCCGCCTGGGAGTGGGTGCGCTGGCTGCCGCACGCCCGCCCCGGCGAGGGCGGGGTGGCCGCGCCGCCCGCGGGCGGCCCGAGCGTGACCCTGGGCAACGACCCGGAGACGGTGGCCAACCGCGTCTCCGAACTGGTCTCCGCGATCCGCTCCCGGTCCCGCTCGCGGGAGTCCGCGATGGGCGGCGCGCTGCTGGCCGAGCCGGATCTGGTCGTGGTGCTGGACGGCGCGCGCCGGCTGCGTGACGTCCCCGGCGTGGTGCAGGTCCTCAAGGAGGGCCCGGCCGTACGGGTCTTCCTGATCTGCCTGGACCAGGAGGAGCGGATGCTCCCCGAGGAGTGCGTGACCGTCTGCGCGGTCGGCGCCCGCGAGGTGACGCTGCGCCGCACCGGCGCCGCCGACCTCACCGGCATCCGCCCCGACCTGGTCGACACCGGCTGGTGCGAGCGCGTCGCCCGCGCCCTGGCCCCCGTACGGGACGTCACCCCCGACGGCGCCGACGGGCTGCCCGGCAAGGTCGACCTGCTCTCGCTGCTGGATCTGGAGCCGCCGCGGGCGGCGGAGCTGGCCGCGCGCTGGACCAAGCGCCCGGCCTCCACCGGCGTGCTGCTGGGCGTCGGCTACACCGGGCCGGTCACCTTCGACCTGGTCAAGGACGGGCCGCACGGGCTGATCGCGGGCACGACGGGAGCCGGTAAGTCCGAGCTCCTCCAGACGCTGGTGGCCTCGCTGGCGGCCGTCAACCGCCCGGACGAGATGACGTTCGTGCTCGTCGACTACAAGGGCGGCAGCGCCTTCCAGGGCTGCGAGCAACTGCCGCACGTCCTGGGCATGGTCACCGACCTGGACAGCCATCTCGTCGAGCGGGCGCTGACCTCGCTGAGCGCCGAACTGACCCGCCGCGAGCGGGTCCTGGCGGACGCGGGCGCCAAGGACCACACCGAGTACCGGGCGATGCGCCGCCGCGATCCCGCGCTGGCGCCGCTGCCCCGACTGCTGCTGATCATCGACGAGTTCGCGACCCTGGCCCGCGATGTGCCCGACTTCGTACCGGGCCTGGTCGGTATCGCCCAGCGCGGCCGGTCGCTGGGCCTGCACCTGCTGCTGGCCACCCAGCGCCCGGCCGGTGTGGTCACCGCCGACATCCGCGCCAACACCAACCTGCGCATCTCGCTGCGCGTCACCGACGCCATGGACAGCCAGGACGTCCTGGAGGTCAACGACGCGGTGACCATCTCCAGCGAGACGCCGGGCCGCGCACTGGCCCGTATCGGGCACCGTTCGGTGCTGCCCTTCCAGACGGCCTTCGTGGGAGCCGTACGCAAGGACGCGCAGCCGGACAAGAGGGCGACAGGCCGGGGCACCGGCGTCCCGGACCTGCAAACGCCCATCTGGACCAGCGAGTTGGACTGGTCCCTGCTGGGCCGTACCGCCGCCGAACCGGACGCGGAGCAGGCGGTGGACGCGCACGACCCCCTGGAGCAGCTGGAGGACCAGGACGCGCCCACCGATCTGACGGCGCTGGTCGAGGCGGTCCAGGAGGCCGCGGCCGAACTGGACATCCCGCAACAGCCCAGCCCCTGGCTGCCTGCGCTGCCGCACGCGGTGGGGCTGGCCGAACTCCCCGAGTACGCCGACCCGGCGGACGGCCGTCTCGCGCCCGTCGCCTGGGGCCTGACGGACCTGCCGGGCGCCCAGCGCCAGGAGCCCCTGGAGCTGGACCTGTCCCGCTTCGGGCACCTGTTCATCCTCGGCACCCCGCGCTCGGGCCGCTCCCAGGCGCTGCGCACCATCGGCGGCGCGCTGGCCCACCGCCACTCCAGCGCCGATGTGCACCTGTACGGCATCGACGCGGGCGGCGGCGCGCTGGCGGCCGTGTCCGCGCTGCCGCACTGCGGCGCGGTCGTGCCGAGGTCCGACCTGGAGCGGCTGAACCGTCTGCTGGCCCGGCTCCTCGCCATGATGGCCGAGCGCCAGGAGCTGCTGACCGCACACGGCGCGGCCAACCTCGCCGAGCTGCGGGCCCTGCTGCCCCGCGCCGAACGCCCCGCGCACATCGTGGTGTTCATCGACGGCTGGGACTCCCTGGCCGCGCTGCTGGGCGACCACGACGGCGGCCGCCCCGTGAACGAGCTGACCGCGCTGATCCGCGAGGGCGCGCCCCTGGGCATCCATGTCATCGCCACCTCCGAGCGCGCCCTGATGACCGGCAAGGTCGCCTCGCTCAACGACGAGCGGCTGCTGCTGCGGCTGACCGACCGCAACGAGTACAGCCTGGCGGGCATCTCGCCCAAGCAGGTCCCCTCCCACGTGCCGCAGGGCCGCGGCTGGCGCGGCGGCAGCGCCGCCGAGGTGCAGATCGCGCTGCTCGGCGAGAAGCCGGCCGGTCCGGTCACCGGCCGCGACCAGGCCGAGGCGCTGCGGCTGATCGGCGAGCGCGCCGACCACCGCGACCGGGACGTGCCCGCGGCCCGGCGCCCGGCCCGGGTGCTGAGCCTGCCCCGGCAGGTCTCCTTCACCGACGCCTACGAGAAGGTCGCGGCCGAGCAGCGGCGCCCGCTGTGGGGCCTGCTGGGCGTGGGCGGCGACGAACTGGCCGCGGTGGGCGTGGACTTCGCGGCCGACGCGCCGTCCTTCCTCGTCAGCGGCCCGCCCGGCAGCGGCCGCTCCACCGCGCTGGCCACCCTGGCCGTCTCGCTGCTGGCGGGCGGCACCCGCATCGTGGTGCTCACCCCGCGCGAGTCGCCGCTGCGGGCCCTGACCCGGCACCCGCGGGCCACCGTCCTGCAGGAGCCCGACCCGTCGGCCGACGACGTCCGCGCGGCGCTGGAGGCCGAGCCGGGCCCTGTCGTGGTGCTGCTGGACGACGCGGATCTGCTGGCCCAGATGCCCGCCGCCGACCCGGTGCTGCGCGAGATCGCCACCACCGGGCGGGACCGCGGCATCGGACTGGTCGCCGCTGCCACCCCGGAGACGCTGACCTCGATGAGCATGGGCTGGCTGGGCCAGGTGAGGCGGGTGCGCAAGGGCGTCCTGCTGTCCCCGCAGTCGCCCACCGAGGGCGATCTGCTGGGCGTACGGGTGCCGTACGACCTGCTGCGCGGGCGCCCCACCCCCGGCCGCGGGCTGAGTGTCGACCCGGTCACCGGCGCGCTGGTGTCGGTGCTGGTGCCGGAGACCGTACTGCGCGAGGAGGGCACCGGCTGAGGCCGCCGAGCCGGCAGCTGCAACTGTGCCCCGCGGACCAGGACGTCGCAGTCCGGCCGCGGGGCACGGTCGTCGGTGCGGGGCGCGTCAGCCCTTCTTCGTGCTGGCCGCGATCTGCTCGTCCATCTTCTGGATGTTCTCCTTGATGGTGTTGAGCTGGGTGGCGAAGACGGTGATGCTCTCGATGGCCTTCGTCAGCGACAGCGTGAGCTGGTTGTAGGACTCCTTCAGCGCCGGGCTGCTCTGCTGCATGAACATGCCGTTGTCCAGCAGGCCCTCGACGGTGGTCTTGGTGTTCGTCAGCATCGGGTTGATGTTGTCGACGGCCTTGTTCATCTCAGTGGAGACGCGCTCGATCTCGGTGTAATCGAGGCTGATGTTGCCGGAGGGCATAGGTGCTCCTTGTGTTGTGGTGATGGGGGAGGAAAGGCGGATCGAGGGGGATCAGCCGGGCTTCTTCGGGGTCCAGCCCGTGTCCCCGCGTGCGTTGTTGCTGGTCCACTCCTCGGTACGGCCGTCGACCACCACGGTCTTGGTGCCGCTTCCGTCCTTCTTGACCTCGATGGTGGTGCTGGTCTGGTGACCCTTGCTGTCCGTCGAGGTGGTCGTGGTGCCGGTCACCGTCTGCTCCTTGCCCTTCTCGTCGGGGCCGACGGTGGTGTACTTGGTCGTGGTGTCCCGCTGACCGGTAGCCGGGTTGGTGACGGAGGAGGTGGTGCCCGTGGTGGTGGTCACCTTGCCGTCGGGCTCCGTGGTGGTGGAGGTGAAGTCGTCCTTGGTGGTACGGCCCTGGGGCGTCTCGCTCACCTGCGAGTTGCCCTTGGTCTTGGTGACGTTGCCGTGCGCGTCGGTGGAGGTCCCGTCGTAGGTGCCGTCGGGGTGGTACTCGGTGGTGTCCGTCGCGGTCAGCCCGGTGTTGGTCTTGATCGTCGTGGTGACCTTGGTCGGCCTGCCGTCCGGGCCGTACTCGTACGTCGTGGTCGTGGAGTTTCCCTTGCCGTCGGTGGTGGTCCACTGGCTGGGGCGCTCACCGGGCTTCTCCGGCTCCTTGGGCAGGTCGGAGGGCTTCCAGTCCGGGTTGTCCTTCTTGTACTGCTCCACCGTGTTGTGCCAGGCGTTCCACTCTTCCACGCTGGAGTTGTAGCGGTCCGAGGCGATCGAGGCGCCCTGCTTGGCGGCGTCCTTGGCGAGGTTGAAGTCCCAGTTCGCCCACTGCTTGGCCACGCCGTCATAGAGCTGGGAGAGCTTGTCCAGCTTGTCCTCGGAGCGCTTGAAGGCGCTGCTCCAGGTGAGGTAGTACTTGCGGATCGCGGCCTGGGCCGTGGTGGAGCCGACCTCGTCGACGGAGTACACCTGCCGGCTCTCGCGCGCCTGCTGGACCTGCCCTTTGAGCGTCTTGGCCTTCTGCGCGACATCGTTGAGCAGCTCGTAGTCGACGGCTATGTCGGGCACGGTCACTTCCCTCGCTGTGTCTGAGGCCTGTATACGCGGTCTTCACTGATCAAACGCAGCGCGGGGGCAAACGGTTCAACCCCCTCCGCACCGGGCCGGGCGCGGGAGAGTGATCTCCTTCACACAATGAACCGATCGCTCCGCCGGTACGTGAACGTAAGTGTGAAGTCCGTTGACCCTGCTGTGCCGGGGGCAACTGCGACAGCAGTGCAGTGGACCTGGGGTGGGAGGAAAAGGGCTTGGCTACGCGTCCCGGTGACTGGGGTGCCCTGGGCCTGGGTGGCGACCCGGTCCCCGGCGACCCCGCCGCCATCAACCTCATCGCCGACGCGATGCGCGACCTGGCTACCAACGCGGGCACCATCAACGCCGGGCTGAAACAGCTCCAGAGCTCCGCCGGTGACGGCCAGCGCTTCATCGGCAAGACCGCCGACCGGCTGCGCGAGATGGTCGACGAGCATCTGCACAACTTCGTCGGCCACGTCGAGGAGTCCTTCCACAAGGCCGAGGCGGCGCTGCGTACGTACGCCAATGCCGTCACCACCGCGCAGAGGGATGCCGACCAGGCGCTCTCCACGGCCTCGGGCCTGGCCGAGGACGACCCGCAGCGGCAGGTCCAGACCGAACGGGCCAACGAGGCCCGCAATACCCTCGCCGCCGCGGCGCGCACCCTGGACACCCAGCTCACCGAGGCCGGCAAGCTGATGGTGCAGCCGGTCAGCGACTGCGACCTGTTCTGGGAAGCCTTCCAGTGGCTGACCATCGTCATCTCGGTCATCGCCATCTTCACCGGCGGTGCGCTCGCCGTCGTGGCCTGGGGCATGAACGCCGCCCTCCTGGCGAAGACCATCGTGGACTTCAGCCAGGGCAAGGCCACCGGGCTGCAACTGGGCCTGGCCTTCCTCGGCGTACTCTTCCCCACCACCAAGGCCCTGCCCGTCGGCGCCATCCTCAAGGGCCTCGGCAACGTCATCAAGGGCGGGTTCCAGGGGCTCGTCGCCGGCGGCAAGGGCCTGCTCTCGCAGATCAGCCAGTTCTCCAGGCTGACCGGGATGCCCAAGGTCGTCATAGCGCCCGTCGTGATCGGCATGCGCCTCGCCCCGGCCTTCAACGTCGTCGCGGGCGCCCGTGGACTGGGAAACCTCGCCAAGAGCGGCTGGAACAGCCTGGTCACCAACGTCGCCAAGGACTGGGCCCGCTACACCGGCCAGGCGACCGGCACCTGGGGCAAGATCGGCGCGTACGCCGGCGTCAACCTCCAGCGGCTGGGCCGGCTGACCGTGGCCACCTTCCTCCCGCTGAACGCCACCGAACTGCGCGTCCTGGGCTGGGGCGGCGCGGCCCGGCTGGCCTTCGGCGAACGCGTACTGGGCATCGCGCAGCCGGAGCTGCACACGCTGCTGTCGAACGCGGCCCGCTGGGACGCGGCCATGAACAAGGGCATCCTGCCGGGCACGCTGATACCGCACACGCCCACCGGCCTGACGGGGCTCCACAACGCGCCCGGCGGCCTCATCACGGCCGGGAACGTGACGGTGCCCGGCAACCTGGGGGTGCCCGGCTCCCTCAGTCTGCCCGGCAACCTCGGTGTGCACGGCGCGGGCAACGTCGCGGGCGGGCTGCACCCCGGCAGTACGGGCCTGCTCACCCCGTCCCCGATGCCCGGCGTGCAGACCCTCCCCAGCGGGCTGGCCGTGCCCACCGCCCACGGCACCGGTGCCGCCCAGCTCGTCCACGAGATGGACTTCCAGCTCGGCCACGTCCGCATGGACAACAACCTGCTGCTGTCCGCTCCGACCGCCATCGACCTGCTGAGGGAAGCGCACGTCCCCTCGCCCGCCGCGCACCTGACGTCGGAGCCGTTGCAGGTCCACGCCCCGGACGTGACGTTCCAGACGGGGGCGGGAAGCGGCATCGGCGACGGCGTGGCCATGGCGCGCGGCGCGGTCGGCCACGCCGAGGCCCTGCAGGACATCACCTTCCCCGAACTGCACGCGCTGGCCTCCGGCGATGTGACGGTGACCGCCATCAGCGCGGACGGCATCAGCCTGCGCATCGGCGACGCCGCCCCGCGCGTCATCGACGGGCACGCCCTGGCGAGCACCGCGCCGGTCGGTGCGGCACCGAAGGTGGACCTTCCCGGCATGCCGCTGACGGGCGCTCAGCATGCCGCGTCCGCACCCAATGTGATGGGTCATCAGAACTCTCTGGTCACTCCGCACGGCGAGTCGGCCGCCCCGCACACCGTCACCGCGCCCCCGTCCCGCACCCAGTCCTTCACCAAGAACCTCACCGACCCGGGAGCCGTCACGCCCTCCGGCGCCCGCGATCCGCTCCGTACCGCTGCCGGTGACCTGGCCCCGGGGGGCGTCGGCAAGCCTCAACCCGCCCTGTCCGCACACGAGTTGGCGATGGACCTGCTGGGCGGCGCGGAGCGCAGGTCGCTCGCGGGGCGCAGCGCCAACGGCCACGCCGGTACGGGCGGCCCCGCGGGCGTCTCGGCCCGCCCCGAACTGGACACCGCGGGCGCGGGCGGCGGGAACAGCGCCCTGGACAGCGCCCTGGACCTGGTCGCGCACCCGGGCGGACCCGCCAAGGCCGACCCCGTCCCCCAACTACCGCTCACCGAGGCCGCGAAGGGCAAGGCCAAGGCGCCCGACCCGGCCCCCGCCCCCGCCCCCGCGCCGCCGCCCGTGCACCCGGTCGGCCGCCCCTTCAGCGCACCCCAGGACGGCAGCTTCGGCGGCTTCGCGGCCTCCGTCGTGATGAACCAGCGCAGCAGGCTCCGCCACGAGCTGATCGTCGGCGCGTCCACCGGGCCCGAAGCCGGTGCGAAGATCAACGCCTGGGTGCGGTATGAGAGTTCCCTGTCCGGTCTGGCCAAGGCCGAACGGCGGGTGGACGGCCTGCTGCCCCCGCCGGGCGCGGCCGACCCGGCCACGCCCACCCCCGCCATGGCCAAGGCCCTGGACGACCTCGGCGTCCAGCGCGCGGAGGTCGCCAGGGCCGAGGCCGACCTGGACGCGCTGGGTATCGACCCGCACCTGACCCACAATCAGATCCGGGCGGCCGTCGGCGGGATCTTCACCGAGCGCGGCGGCATCCTGGGTGGCGCGCCCAGCGAGCGGACCGCCGCCCGGGTTCCCGGTGCCGGTGACGGTGACGCGGTCGTCACGGTGTACGCACCGCGCCGCGGGGACGCGGAGCTGGACGAGGCGAGTGCCGCCTCGGGCCTGTTCGTCCTGGAGCGCAGCGCCGACCAGAAGGTGATCGTCAAGCGGCTGGACGGGCCCGGCGGCACTCCGGTGCGCACCTGGACGTTCACGCCGGGCTTCGGCCGCCCCAGCCTCGGCGCGGAGACCGTCCGCCTCACCGGGGGCCCGTTCGACGGAGCGGTGCTCAACATCCGCGTCAAGCTGGATGTCTTCACCGCCGAACCGCTCGCCGGCCCGGGCGGCACCTGGCCGGCGAAGGCCGAGGACCGGATCGTCATCGCCTCCGCGGACGGCAGCCAGATCTACGACCGGGCCACCGGCCGCTTCATCAAGTCCTCCCCCGTCACCCGCGCGCCGGAGGGCGGCCGCCAGGGGGCCATGGTGGACCTGTCGAGGACCCATCTGCGCGCCGCCGCCGCCGACCGCAGTGTCGATCTGCTGATGAAGGACGTCATGGGCGGTTCCTTCACCTCCAAGCGCGGCTACGGCGGCTTCGTCAATCCCGGCGCGCTGGAGGACGGCACGCTGCTGGCCAAGGTGGAGAAGTTCAACAAGGTCGCCGAGGACCTGCTGTTCGAGGGATCCAACCAGCCGGTCACCGTATGGCGCGGGGTCTCCATGGACCCCCGGTCCGCGCAGGCGGACGAGTTCCTGGAGCGGCTGCCGAGCTCCACCTCCAACGACCTCGCCTTCCAGCACGAGTGGGCCAAGAACGGCGTCGCCGGCAACCGGGCGGTCTTCGAGATCGACCTGCCCGCCGACCACGGCAAGCTCGCCATGGCCTACCCGCCCGGCTACACCAAGGAGGCGGGCGACCCGCCCGCCGTCAACCCCGACCAGGCCGAAGTCACCATCTCCCCGACCAAGTTGATCCGTACGGGCCCCAACCGAGTCGAGGACGGCATCACGATCGTCCCGGTGCGGGCGGAGCAGATCCCGGCGGACCGGCTGGCGGACGTGATCAAGGAGCCGTGGGGCGGCCTGGACTCGAAGACGGCGTTCGAGGACTTCGGCCGGGCCTTCGAGCAGTCCTCGATCCGGCGCTGGGACGACTTCCACAACGCCGCGGTGCGGACGAGCACCAGCGACGACGGCCTGGTGCGGAACTTCCATGTGTCCAGGCCGAACTCCGCGGGCGAGCTCACCATCACCATCACGCACCGGCCGCAGGACAACGCGGTCGCGCTGACCTTCACCGACAGCGCCGGGACGACGCTCCTCCACAAGCAGTGGAGCGGCACCGGCTTCCGTCATCTGGCCGGTGACCTGCGCGGCAACGTCCTGCACAACAGCGACGAGCTCTCCCAGCTCCCCAAGCCCGCCTCCTGGAGCGAGTCCCTGTCCGAGGCCGGGGCGCGCGAGGCCGAGGCCAGGGCCGAGGTGTTCCGCGTCGACGGCGACAGTGCCGAGACGCTCGGCGCCCGCATGAAGGACTGGAACGACGTCGCCGGCGCGCAGCACACCTACGACAACGCCCTGCGCGACCTCGACACTTCCGGTCACCGCGCCGACGGTTCCTCGTCCGGCCCCTCCGTCGCCGACCAGGCCCATGCCGACTTCCACAGGGCCCAACGGTCCCTGGAGCAGGCCAAGTCCGCCTTCCGGTCGGCCCACGGGCTCGACCCCGACGTCATCGCCGACAAGCTCCACGACCTCCAGCTCAAGTCGCTCAAGGAACGGCCGCGCGTGCTCGGCGGCGCACCTGGGGCGCGCGGCCCCGGTGGCGCACACGGGTCGCGCGGCCCCGGCGGCGCGGAGGCCCTCGGCTCCTCGGGCTCGAACCAGTGGCTGACGGTGGGCGGCCCCGGAGCGGCGGGCGGCGCCCCCGTACAGGTGCCCAAGACGATGCACTTCGTCTGGCTCGGCGGCGAACTCAGCGAGGGGGCCCGGCGCAATCTGCGGGAGTGGGCCGAGAAGGCACAGCAGGGCGACTGGGAGATCAAGGTCTGGACCGACGAGGGCGCGGGCGCGGCGAACGGGGAGTTCGTCACCTCCCTGCCCGGACGGGTGACGCTCGCCCCGATCGACCGCGAGCTCTTCCACACCGCACCGTCGGAGGGCGCCCGGTCCGGGGGCCTGGCGGAGCGGATCAAGCGCGCCCTCAAGGTCCGGCCCGCGGGGACCGGGGGGTCCGAGGTGCCGTGGAAGCTCTACGAGTGGGCCCTGAACAAGAAGGGGTACGCGATGTCGTCCGACGTCGCGCGCTATCAGATCCTGAGCAAGCACGGCGGGGTCTACGCGGACGTCGATCTGGCCCCCGGCGCGGTGGCGCTGCCCGAGCAGCACTGGGCGATGCCCGGCGGGGCGTCCACGGCGCCCTTCTTCGGCCCCCTGCTGCGGGACTCGCAGAGCCTGGGACGGATCCTCGGCAAGGAAGGGGCGATCGCCTCCCCCGACCTGGTCAGGCAGGCCGTGAACACCCTGTACGACCAGGGCAGGCTGGGCAACCACTTCATCGTCGCGCCGCCCGGCAACCGCTTCATCGACCACCTGCTGACCAACCTCAAGGACCCGCAGGCGCCGGAGAACTACCTCAACTGGGCCATGGCGGACCTCCACAAGGACGCCGGGGCCCGGACCGGCCCCGGCTACATCGAGATCCAGGCCATCACCTTCACCAGGCAGCACGGACACCCCGTGGAGAGGGCCGTTTCGCCCTGGAAGATCGACGGCACCTCGCGCGAGTGGTGGAGCGACATCAAGTGGCTCACGGACGAGAGCGAGATACAGGAAGGCCGCCCGGCACCCGGTACGGGACCGGACCCGGACGCGGCCCCTTCCGCGCCCGCACCGACGCCGTCCCCCAAGGGCAAGGAGCGCGCCGACAGCCCCTGGCAGGCGGGGCCGGATACCTCCGCCGTACCGCACGCCCCCGCCGTACCCCATGCCCCCGCCGTGCCGCGTCCCCCGTCCGGCGTGACCGGGGCACTGGACGAACTCGGCGCCAACCCCGGCCTGCCCGGCGGCGCGCCGCGCCCGCCGGAGACCGTCGCCTCCGACGTCCCCCTCCCGCAGCCAGCCTCCGCCGAAGGGGAGTTGACGCCCGTCACGGCCGCAGGCGACGGGGCGGACGCGGCGCCCGGCGCCGTACACCTGCCGACCCCGCACGACACCGCCACGCCGATCGGCCCGCACGACTGGTCGCCGGCCCCGCAGCGGCCCGACGCGCTGTGGCACACCGGCACCGGTGACGAAGCGGGCCGCACGATGGTCAACCGCGCCTTCGAGAAGCTGCCGGACGCCGGTCACCACGCCATGACACCGGACGGCTACCTGGACTGGGTGCGGGCGAGCGTCGGCGCCGAGCACCAGATGTCCTTCGTGGTCAACACCATCGCCCCCTACCGCGACCTCGCCGGAGGCCTCCAGGACTTCCTGGACTCCATCACCCGCGGACTGGACGGCTTCGACGGCCGCGTCGGCGTCGTCATCGGCGTCAACGGCACGGCCGAGCGCCTCGACGACATCTACCGCGCGATGAACCACGCGATGGACACCGTCGAGTTCGACCGCCCGCTGGCGCTGGTGGCCACCACCTTCACCCGCAGGGCCGACGACAGCTTCCCCTACGGCACGGTCCGCAACCACACCATGACCAGCCCGGCATCCCGGGCCATGGTGCACTCCCTGGCCCACGGCGGTGCGCAGGGCCCCTCCCACCCGTACTTCGCCTTCATGGACTTCGACGTGTACGACCATCTCGTCCCCAGCGGGCGGCATGTGTTCAACCACTTCGACGACGAACTCGCCATCGCCCCGGGCATCGAGCCCCTGCGGCCCCTGAGCATGGTCGGCGGATACCGGCTCCCCACACCGACCGGCCGCCTGGTGGAGATCGACGACGTCATGGTCGACAGCTCGCTTCAGCGGCTGGTCAGCGAGACCCGGGCGCGCATGTCGGGCCCGCCCCACCCCACCTTCACCCCCGAGCAGTTCCGCTTCTTCCGGTCCGTCGTCGACGCCGACATGCGTATCCGCGCCACCCTGGCCAGGACGCACCCGCTGATGCCGTACGGGCCCGAGCCCAACCTCTTCGTGGACGCCAGGGCCACGATGGTGGACCGGGTCCCGCTCAGGGGCGACGCCTGGCGCCCGCTGCGGTTCGGCGCGTCCTCGGCCGAGTACAAGGGCCTGCGCGAGACGCTCAACCACTTCAACGCCTGGGAGCTGGACCGGACCCTGCCCGCTGTCCCCGGCAACACCGAGCCGCGCAGGATCGCGGCCGTCAACTTCACCCTGCCCGACCGCGGCGTCGCCTTCTTCACCGACTTCGTGCACGGCGCCACCCCCACCGACCTGTCGCGCCTGATGGCCAAGTTCTTCGAGAACGGCACGCCCAAGGGCGTGGGAGCCATGCCGCAGGAGCACCTCACCCTCAAGGGTGTGGTCGACCACGCCTTCGGACGCGACAACTTCGAGGTCAACCCGGCGCGGGTGCCCAGCAAGGACGGCCTGATGATCAAGGCTGCCCGGGATCACATCGAAGGCGGCTGGAACTCACCCCGGAGGGCATTGCTGGACGAGCCGTTCACCCCGGCCTCCGCCAGGCCGGGCGAGCGCCCCGCCGCCTTGGGAGAGTCCCCGCGGGACACCCTCGACCGGCTCGGACACAAGCTGACCGCGCAGGAGGAGATCAGGGCGACGGAAGGCATGGTCACGACCGTGACCAAGGGCCTGAAGGAGGCACGGGACAGGCTCGGGAAACTGGAGCGCACGCCCGGCGCCACCGCGAAGCAGTTCACCGAGCTGGAGGACAGACTCACCAAGCTGGAGGCCAGATTCGCCGAGACCGAGGGCCGGTTCGGGGCGCCGTCGAACGATCGCGGTGCCGCCGAGGGCACGTCCCTGACACCCCAGGACAGGGCCGCCTCGCTGCGGAACCGGATCGACGCGCTGCAGGCCGGGCTGGCGGAGCCGGAGGACCGGCTCAGGGCGCTGAAGGCCGAGCTCCAGGCGGCGGAGAACGAGCTCAGGCCGCTGGTGAACAAGCCCAACGCGCTGGGGGAGGCGCACAACACCCTCGGCCTCAACGTCTCCACCCGCATCCCGGGCTCGCGCTCGGAGCTGGTGGTGGGCATCGCGCCGCAGGACAAGCACGTCGTCTCCCACGCGGTGGCCGCGGCGTCGGAGGAGACCCACTTCTTCCGGCATCTCACCTATGTGCTCGGCGACCTGCTGCCCAACGGAGGCCTGCCGCGGGACTCCCTGTTGCGCGCCCTGCCGGAGCCGCCGCCCGCGGGTGCGACGGGCCGGGCCGTCCAGACCGGCCCGGTCCTGGACGCCCCCACCCTCTTCGCCCGTATGAGGCAGCAACTGACCAGGAGCGAGGACATCGACGGCATCGCCGGGCTGCTGCGCGACTTCCACGACCGGGGCATGGACGGCCGCGCCCTGAGCATCGGGCTGGCCACCGGCCGGCTCGAACCCGACCTGACGGCGCTGGGCAGGCTGCACGCCGAGCGGGAGAGCGGACAGCTCGACCCCGCCCTGTCGTCCGAGCAGCGCGCCCGCGCCCAGGTCCAGACCGAGGTGCTGGAACGCTACTCCCAGGCGCTCAACCGCCCCTTGGAGATCCACGGCACCGGGGGCAGCACCCACACCGTGGTGCCGAATGTCCGCAGGGCCCAGGGCCCTCTGGAGATCACCTGGAACGGGGACGAGGGACACTGGACGGTGCGCGTCCAGTCCGCCGGGCACGCGAACGGCAGCGGCCCGGCACCGGCCCCGCGCCCGGACGCCCCCGCCACCCCGCCGCCCGGCCCCCAGCACCCCGCGCCGCACTCTCCCGAGCCCAAGTCCCCTGCCACCGGCGCCGGTTCGCCCCCCACCGGCACCTCCGGCGCGCCGCACCTCACCGGGGCGCAGGAGCGCGCCCTGGCCAGGGACACCGTCGTCCGCGGCGGCGCCACCGGCCCCGAGGCCACCGCCAGGACCGAGGCATGGTCCCGCTACGAGGGCGCGCTGCAGCGCACGGCGAACGCCCGGCGCCGGCTCGACGAGCTCGTCCCCGGACCCGGCGAGGCCGGCCCCTCCACCCTCCACCCCGGCGCGATCGATGCGCTGGACGAACTCCGGCTGCGACGCGTGGAGCTGACCGAGGCCGAGGACGGCCTGCACCAGTTGGGCATCGACCCCGAGACCGTCCACCGCGACCTCGCGGACGCCTACCGGAGGACCGCCGTCGCACGCCACCGGCGCGGCGAGAACCCCGGCCTCCTCGGCGGCTCCCCAGCCACGGTGATCTCCCCCGCCGAAGACGCGCTGACCCGCTACCAGATGGCGCTGCACCACCTCGACGACGCCCAGCAGCGCGTGCGCCGCGTCGTCCCCGGCCCGGACCAGCCGGGGCCGTCCCAGCCCACACGGCGGATGCGCGAGGCGCTGGAGGAACAGGACCGGCGGCAGACCGAGCTGACCGAGGCCGAGGACCGTCTCCGAGAGCTGGGCTTCGACCCGAACGAGGTCCTGGAGAGGATCGAGCGGGCCGCGGCGCCGCCCCACCCGCACGGCGCGGCCCCGGGCTCCTCCGCCGGAGTGCCCCGTCTGCAGCGGGAGGTGTCCCTCATGAGCGGTCTGACCGACGCTCTGAGCGGGACCCACCTGCGCGGCCCCGAGCCACAGGTACTGCAGCCCACCGTCCACGGCCCCTACGGCGCAGCCCCGCAGACAGTGGGCAACCCGGCCGCCGGACACCAGGCGACGCCGGACAGCCGCCGGCTGGCGCACGAGCTGACCTGGCGTGAGGTCCCCGGTATCGGCCAGAACGTCACCCGGGGCCCCATTTACGTCAATGACGCCTTCCGGCAGCTGGCGCGGCACGGCAGCGACCCGATGGACGCGGATGAGTACTACGCCTGGATGCGGCAGAGCATCGAGGAGCGGCGGCCCATCTCGTACGTGATCAACGCCGTGGTGAAGTACACAGACATCACGGGAGCACAGGGGCGCCAGGCGCTGCGGGACTTCCTGGACGCCGCGCTGCACGCTCCGCGCGGACAGGGCTTCACCGGCGACGTCGGCATCGTCATCGGCGTCAACGGGCCCGCCGGCGAGATCCGCGCGGTCGGCGACGCCATACGCGAGGCCATGAGCAACGTCGCTTCCGACCGCCCGCTGGCCCTGGTCGGCATCGGCTGGGGTGGCACCAAATTCCCCTTCGGCACCGTGCGCAACGCCACCATGACCAGCCCGGCCAGCCGGTCGCTGGTGCGCTCGATGATGTCCGGCGACGCCCGGAACGCCCCGTCCCACCCGTACTTCGCGTTCATGGACGTCGACGCGTACGGCCACCTCGTGCCCAGCGGACGGCACGTCTTCCGCCACTTCGAGCTGAAGTGCCACTTCCCGGAGCCCAGGCTCCCCGGGTACCCCGAGGGCACCCGGCCGCTGCGCCCGCTGATGATGGTGGGCGGCTACCGGATGCCGGCCGAGGACTTGCACGCACAGTTGCTGCGTGACACCAACAGGCGCCTGGACGAGGGTGCCAAGGAGGTGTGGGACGAGGTGCAGGAGGCCAGGAGGAAGGGTCAGCCGCCGCCCCAGCACTGGAACAAGATCGTGGACGAGCAGGGCAAGGCGCTGCTCAACGTCGGCGAGGCGCAGCTGCCCGACTTCGCCGGCCGGATCCGCGCCGACATGCGCTCGCGCGTCGGCCAGGCGGGCCTGCACCCGATGGTGCCGTACGCCCCCGAACCCAATCTCTTTCTGGAAGCACCGGCGACCCTGATGGACACCTTGAAGGTCGACGGCGCGGACGTACGCCTGCGATTCGGCCCGAAGGGAGGGGAGTTCCAGATGCTCAGCCATGCGCTCAACCAGGTCAACGCGGGGGAGCTGAACAGGGCGCTGCCCGAGAGGCTCACCGAGCAGGAGATCGAAGGAGCGCTGGCGCAGATGCCGCGGGGACAGGCGGCGCAGGCCGTCGAGGACGCGGTCGCGCACCGTCTGGCGGAGCGGAGCATTCACGCGGCCAACGACACCCACCCGGAGCGGGGGGTGCCCTTCATCGCCGACTTCGCGGGCGCGGCGATCGAGACCGACCTCTCCCGCATCATGGCCGGGTGGCACACGCCGGGCAAGCAGATGCCGCAGGACCACGCCGGCCTCCAGGCCAAGAACCAGCTCTATGACGGCCGTTCCGGCACCAAGGACCTGGGCATGGTCGGCTACCGCACCAGGTTCTTCCAGCAGAACGCCGTCGCGGGGTACCAGGCGGAGCCGTTCAAGCCCATCGTGTCCGGTCCGGCGGACCAGCCGCGCACCGCGGCCGACGCGTTCGGCAACGCCATGGGCTCGGAGGGCAGCAGGCTCGGGCCGAACGTCTCCACGCCGGTGCCCGGCAGCGACAACCTCCACGCGGGTATCTCCCCCCAGGACCGCAGGCTGGCCACCCACGCCTTCACCCTCAACTCCGAGGCGGCGCGCCTGGTGCGGAATCTGCGCGCCGTCGCCGTCGGCAACCCGCCCGTCAACTCCCCGCTGGCGCACCAGATCCGGCTCACAGCCGCGCAGGGCCACTACTTCCGGGGCCCGATGCCGCCGGGAGCGCGGGCCACCCCGCCGGTTCCGCCGGACACCTCGCTCTTCACCGCCCTGGCACGGGCCCGGGGCGCCAACGGCCAGTCGCTGATGCCGGAGAATCTGCTCGTCGACCTGCTGGAGAGGCACTTCAAGTCGCACAAGGCCGCCGAGCGGGCCGTGGAGGAGGCGCACGCCAAGGGCACCGACGGGCGCGAGCTGTTCGTGGCGCTGGCCACCGGCCACCACCGGCCGCGCCTGCCGTTCCAGGCTCCCACCGGCAACCTCGCCCAGGACCCGGCCCAGCAGCTGGCCCTGACGTACTTCGCCGACACCATGGGCCGTCGGATCACCGTGATCCACCCCGACGGACACCGCGCCTTCGGCCTGCCCAAGAAAGCGCCCACGGGCCGCGACCTGACCGTCGAATGGCACATGCCGCCGCTCCCGGCCCCCGGCAAGCCCGCGGGGTCCTGGACCATCGCCGAGGACGCGCGCGACCTGGGGAACACGACCACCGGCGGGCCCACCCGGCGGCGACGTGGCGGCGCCGGTGCCGACGGCGCGAGCGCGGGTTCCCGGGCCCCCAAGCGTCGCCCGGCAGTCCGCCCCGCCCCGCCCGAAGACCCCGACACCCATATGGACACCACCTGATGACGACGGACACGAACCACCCCGGCCCGGCCGCCGTCCACCACGTCGCCCCGGACCGCCCCGGCGCGCACCCCACCCTGACCGCCGCCCTGGCCGCGGCCGCGTCCGGCGACGAGATCCGGGTGGCGGCCGGGACGTACCGGGAGTGCCTGCGGGCCGAACGGGAGCTGACCGTGCGGGCCGTGGGCGGCTCGGTCACCCTCGTCGCGCCCGAGGGCGGGGAGGCCGCCCTCAAGGTGCTGCCCGGTGCCCGGGTGACGCTGGAGGGACTGACGGTACGGGGCGCCGCGGCCGAGAGCCCCGCGGCGGTGCTCTCCGGCGGCAGCGCCCACTGGTCCGGCGGCGGCATCGACCGCGGCCGCCTCGAAGTGCTGCACGAGGCCGCACTGACGATGACCGGCGCCCGTCTGGCCGGCGCCGCCCTGGCCGGCGCGCTCGTCCGTACCACCGGCCGCGTACGGCTCACCGACTGCCTGGTGGAGGGCGTCGAGGGCACCGGCATCGTCGTCGGCGGCGCCTCCCGCCTGGAGCTGGAGGGCACCCGCATCAAGGCGGCGGCCGGTTCCGGGCTGCGCATCCGCGAGGACGCCCGCGTCGTGCTGCGGGACTGTCTGGTCGACGGGGCGGGCCGCAGCGGGCTGCTGGCCGAGGACCGGGCCGCCGCGCTGCTGGTGGACTCAAGGCTGCGGGGGTGCGGCACGGAGGCCGTGCGGGTGCTGGACAGTTCGCCCGTGCCCGGGGCCGACCCCGGTGCGTACGACACCCCGCCGGCCGAGGCGCACGGCGGACTGCTGCTGTACGGCTGCGAGTTGAGCGGTTCGGGCGCGGACGCCGTGCACGCCGCCGGCCAGGGGGATGTGCTGCTGGACGGCTGCCTGCTGCGGGACTGCGGCGGCTCGGGCGTGGCGGCGGGGGAGCGGGCGCGGGTGCGGCTGCATGGCTCCCGCGTCCTGCGCACCACGGCCGCCGCGCTCATGGCGTACGACAGTGCGCGGCTGGCCGCCCGCGAGGCGACCGTACGGGAGTCGGCCGCCAACGGGCTGCTGGCGACCGGCAGTTCGGTGGCGGAGCTCACCGACTGCGAGGTGACCGGATCGCGGTTCAGCGCGGTGCACAGCGGTGGCCGGGCTGAGATGCGGCTGACCCGCCTGCGCGTCGGCGGCACCGCCGAGCACGGGCTGCACGCCGTCGCCGACAGCCGCCTGGAGCTGTCGGAGATACGCATCGCCGACTGCGGCATGTCGGGCCTGGACCTCGCCGACGCCGCCCGTACGGAGGCCACCGGACTGGCCGTGCTGCGCTGCCGCAACGGCGTCGTCGCCACCACCTCGGGCGCGGTGCGCCTGACGGACTGCACGGTCACCGACGCCGAGCGCGCCGGGTTCACCTTCGGGCCGGGGCAGGACACCGGGCTCACCGGTGGGCGGGTGCTGCGCGCCGGAACCGCGGGGCTGGTCTTCGAGGACGGCGCCACCGCGCGCGCCGCAGAAGTGGAGATCGTCGAGGCGCGGGGCTCCGGCGTGGTCGTCGCGGCGGGCGCCGAGCCGCGGGTCCAGGACGTCCGTATCGTCCGCCCCGGCAAGAACGGGCTGATCGTGGACGCCAAGGGCGGCGGCCTCTTCGAGGACTGCGAGATCACCGGCCCCGGCTACCCCGCCGTACACCTGGGCGAGGCGGCGAGGCCCGTACTGCGCCGGGTGCGGGTGAGCGACGCCGAGGAGGACCTGAGCGCCGATCCGGACGCCGAGCCGACGGTGGAGGGCTGCACCTCCTGGCGGGTGCGCGAGGCACAGTGGCCCGCGCCCTTCGCCCCGGCCACCGCCACCGCAGGGGGCACGCCGTCCGCCGGCCCGGACCGCACCGCGCCACAGGCCCCGCCCACCGAGGCCGACCTGGACGAACTCCTCGGCGAACTGCACGAGTTGATCGGCCTGGACCGGGTCAAGCAGGACGTGGCCTCGCTGGTGAAGCTGATGCGCATGGTGCAGCAGCGCAAGGCCGCCGGGCTCGCCGCGCCGCCGCTCAGCCGTCACCTCGTCTTCGCGGGCAACCCGGGCACCGGCAAGACCACCGTGGCCCGCCTGTACGGGCGCATCCTGGCCGCCGTGGGCCTGCTGGAGCGCGGCCACCTGGTCGAGGCCGACCGCGCCGCCCTCGTCGGCGAGTACGTCGGCCACACCGGGCCCAAGACGCAGCGCGTCTTCAACGAGGCGATGGGCGGCGTGCTGTTCATCGACGAGGCCTACTCCCTGGCCCCGGCAGGCGCCTCAGGCGGCAACGACTTCGCGCAGGAGGCGATCGCCACCCTGGTGAAGCTGATGGAGGACCACCGGGACGCGGTCGTGGTGATCGTCGCGGGCTATCCGAACGAGATGGAGCACTTCATCGACTCCAACCCGGGCCTGGCCTCCCGCTTCAACCGCACCCTGCTCTTCGAGGACTACGGCACCGAGGAACTCGTCCGGATCGTCGAGCAGCACGCGGCGTCCCACCAGTACGAGCTGACCGACGCGGCCCGCGCCACGCTCGGCGGCTACTTCGACCTCGTACCGCGCGACGGGCGGTTCGGCAACGGGCGCTCGGCGCGGCAGACCTTCCAGGCGATGACGGAACGGCAGGCCTACCGGGTCTCGGAGATCGCGGCACCGACCAGCGCCGACCTGACGACGCTGTCCGAGCTCGACGTCCCGGAGCTGGACCTGCCCGCGTCCGTACCCGTCACCCCCTGAACACCACAACTCACCGACCCAGCAGGACCAACAGGAGGAACCCGCGTTGTCGAAGGGAAACAGCAGCACAGGACCGGACGGGTCCGGCGCTCCCGACCGTGAGCAGTCCGGCTTCGCGGAGACCTTCTCCCGCGGCGCCAAGGTGCCCCCGCGCGGCCTGGCCCCGGGCCGCCGGGTATGGAAGACGCTGGTGGGCACCCCCGTCGTCGCGGGCCTGGCCGTAGGGGCGGTCGCCCTGGTCACACTCGGCGCCTCCCAGGTCCGCTTCGGCGACGGCGACCAGCAGGCAGTGGCCGCGGCCCAGGGCAAGCAGCAGGCCAAGGCAGATGCCGCCGCGCCGCAGGGCCCCGGGCCCCGCAAGGGCGGCGGCGCGGGATCCGGCGGCCAGGGCTCCGCCGTCCCGCCCGGCGGCGGCAGCGGCGGGGCCCCGGGCGGCGGCGGTACGGCACCGGATGTCTCGGGCGGCGGTGGTGGTACGTCGGGCGGCGGGTCCGGCGCGGCCGATGGCGGGTCCGGCGGCGGATCCGGGAGCGGTGGCGGTGGCGGCACTGGCGGCACGACGTCCGGTGGCGGCACGGCGGGTGAGTCCGGTACGTCCTCGGACGTGACCGACGACCCCGGGGGCGCCGTGGCGCCCGACGACATCAGCAGCAAGCCCAGCGGCCAGACCCGGCAGCTGGCCGGCAGCAAGGTCCTCTACAGCGCGATCGCGGGCCCCGGCTGCCCCACGCCCTCCCGCGGCGGTTACAAGGAGCAGGGCTACTACCGCGACGGCTCCAAGGGCTGGTACGGGCTCGGCGGCGGCAGCACCACCGAGGGCGGCTGCAACGGCAAGTTCACCGCCGTACCGATGTCCGGGGACAAGAACAAGGACAACAAGAACCGGGTGATGTGGTGGTGGGAGCCGGGCGCGGCGGCCAAGACCTGCACCGTCCAC
Organism: Streptomyces sp. UF-297; assembly: GCF_058245575.1. Lineage (NCBI taxonomy): Bacteria > Bacillati > Actinomycetota > Actinomycetes > Kitasatosporales > Streptomycetaceae > Streptomyces > Streptomyces sp. UF-297. The sequence goes on from NZ_JBSIBZ010000021.1 coordinate 109,647, forward strand.
GTGTACGTCCCCAAGGGGCCCAACGACCGTGACGTGGCCGGGCAGCCGACGAAGTACCACGTGCTGACCGACCCCTTCAACCGCGACTCCAAGTACGGCAGCTTCACCGTGGACCAGAGCGCGCACCGCGGCTCCTGGCAGTCCGGGGGCACCTTCGCGGTCAAGGGCGGCAAGATCGGCCTGAAGCTGCTGGACCGCGGCGACGACTGGTCCTCGGGCCGCAAGCTCGCCCACCACGCGGCGGCCCCCGTCAAGATCACCTGCAACGGCTGACGCGGGGCAGGGCCGCCGCGGGCGGGCCGGGGCGGGCGCGGAGGTTCCTGGCCCGCGCGCGGCAGGCCGTCAGGTGTCGCAGTCCAGCACCGTACGGCACAGCCCGCAGCGGGCCCGCACCTGGCCGCGCACCGGCACCCTGATGCGCTGATGGCACACCGGGCAGGGGAACGAGACCCGCTGCCCGGTGCCGCCCGCCGGTCCTTGGAAGGCGTAGCCGTCGCCGTGCGGCACGTCCCGCGCCAGCCTGCGGTCCTTGGCGTAGCGGCGGCGGCCCGCCCATCCGGCGGCGCTCAGCGGCGGCCGGCGCGCGTCCTGGCGGGCCCGCGCCAGCCCCGCCGTATAGGCCTCGTACGCCTCGGGGCTGGTGAACCACGTCGCGGGGTCCTCGCCGAAGACCAGCGCGCGCTTGGCCAGGACGTACCCGAACTCCTCCGGTGTGAGATAGCCCAGCTTCTGCGAGAAGCCGCCGTTGTCGCGGTAGGCGTCCAGCAGCAGCCAGCCCGCGCCGAGGTAGGTGGTGACGGTGTCGGTGAGGATCTCGTTGTCGCGGGTGCCGGGGAAGGCCAGGCCCAGACGGTGCAGATACACGTGCGTGACCTCGTGGGCCAGCGCGGCGCCGATGTCCTTGCGGTGGGTCTTGAAGCGGGAGTTGAGCTCGATGAAGTACTCCGGGCCCGCGGTCAGTTCGACATTGGCGGCGTGCTGCATGTCGCGGAAGGCGACGATCGTGCGGGCGTCGGGCAGCCGCAGGTGCTGCACCATGACGCGGGCCACCCGCTGCACGCCCAGATACAGCTCCTCCTCGTCGCCGAAGGCCACATCGGCGGGCGTCACGCTGAGGTCGAAGGAGCGCACCCCGTCACAGGACAGCCGTTTGTAGAGCGCCGTGACGGCCGAGCGCACGGTTTCGAGATGGGGAAATCCGTGTTCGATCCGACGGTCGGTGCCACCCACTGCCACACCGCCACTGTACGGGTGGGACGGTTCGTCCGGTATGGGGCGCAGTGAGTGTGGGTAGAACGGGAGTTGGCCGAAGGTACACCCTTGTCACCCTGATCGCTCAGTCCACATAATCGCAGGGCGCTTCATGGACTCACCCCACGGGGTCCGGACGCCTTACGGCGTGCTGCCGACTTCCAACGCTCATTTCCCGGCGGTGGCTTCCGGTTCCGGTATTGGCATGGGCCCGTCAGGCGTACGTAACCCCCCACGAGAGGAAGCGCGTTGAAGAGCTACCTGAAGCACCTCAAGAGAACCACCGCCGTCGGCGCGATCGCGCTCGCCGCCTTCAGCCTCCACTCCGGCGTGGCCGGTGCCAGCCCCACCCCCACGCCCACCGGCACCAAGGTCGTCGGCGGCACCAAGGCCGAGCAGGGCGAATTCCCCTTCATGGTCCGCCTGTCCATGGGCTGCGGCGGCGCCCTGTACGCCAAGGACATCGTCCTGACGGCCGCGCACTGCGTCGACGGCTCCGGCCCCAACACGTCCATCACCGCCACTGCTGGGGTTGTGGACCTGGAGGACTCCAAAGCAATAAAGGTCAACTCCACCGAGGTACTCCAGGCGCCCGGCTACAACGGCAAGGGCAAGGACTGGGCGCTCATCAAGCTCGCCAAGCCCATCGAGGGCCTGCCGACCCTGAAGATCGCCGAGGACGACAAGTACAACAGCGGCGACTTCGACATCGCCGGCTGGGGCGCCGACAAGGAAGGCGGCGACCAGCAGCGCTACCTCCTCAAGGCCAAGGTCCCCTTCATCGATGACGCCACCTGCCAGAAGGCCTACGGCGACTCGCTGACCCCCGGCGAGGAACTGTGCGCCGGCATCCTGAAGACCGGCGGCGTGGACACCTGCCAGGGCGACTCCGGCGGCCCCATGTTCCGCAAGGACGACGCCGGCGAGTGGATCCAGGTCGGCATCGTCAGCTGGGGCGAGGGCTGCGCCCGTCCCGGCAAGCCCGGCGTCTACACCGAGGTGAGCACCTTCGCCGCCGACATCAAGAAGGGCGCGAGCCAGCTCGCCTGACCCGGCTCCCGACCACCCGGACCCGGCACCCCGGCACCCCCGTCACGGGCCCCGGCGTGCCGGCCCTCCGGCCCTCCGGCCAACAGCCACCACCGGCCCCCGCCCCCCTCCCACGCGAAACCGCGCGCCTTCGACCGCACGCCGCCCCACCATGCGCCGGACGACTACGGAGCCTCTGACGGCACGCCGTCCGATCGAGCGCCGGGCGACAACCGGGCCTTCGGGTTGCATGGCGTTCCGCCGAGCGCCGGTCAGCAGCGGGCCTTGGGTGACGTGTCGTCCCGCCGAGCCCCGGACGACAACCGGGCCTTCGGCGGTACCCCACCCCACCCCGCCGCATGCCCGGCCCCACCAGGTCTTTGGTCGTATGCCGTCGGGACCCCGCTCGTCCTTTCGGCCGGGCCACCGCCCGGCAGGCCTGGCCGGACAGCCGATGACCGGGCCGCCCGCCGCTGCCTAGCGTGAAGTGTGTGACCACCACGACTTACCGCAGCGCCTATCGCCGAGTCGACGGCAGGCTGGAGCGCGCCCCGCAGCCGCGGCCGCCGCGCCGCAGTGCCGAGCGCCGGACGACCGTGCTGGCCGCTCTGCTGCTGGCGGCCTCGGCCGCCACCACCGCCTGGGTCACCCTGGGCGGCCCCGAGGACTCCGTACGCTCCGACGGGCACGCCCCGCCTGCCCCGCCCGCAGGCAACCGCGCACCCGTCAGCCTCGACATCCCCACCGCCGAGGTGCACACCCGGCTGATGGAGCTCGGCCTGAACCCCGACGGCACCCTCCAGACTCCCGCCGCAGGCCAGGGCGCCTACGCGGGCTGGTACGGCAAGAGCGCCAGGCCCGGCGACAAGGGCACCTCCGTCATCGTCGGTCACAACTCCACCCGCTACGGCCGCGCCGTCTTCCACGACCTGCGCCGGATGACCAAGGGCGACCGCATCGACATCACCCGCGCCGACGGGACCCGGGTGACCTTCCGCGTCACCCGCACCGAGAACGTCGCCAAGGCCACCTTCCCCGGCGAGCGCGTCTACGGGAACACCCCGGGCCCCTCCCTGCGCCTGATCACCTGTGCCGGCGCACTGGACGGCAACGGCCACCCCGTCGACAACCTCGTCGTCTACGCGGCCCCCGCGTAGCCGGCCCCGGGTCACCGGTTGCGGGGCGAGATCACCGCAGGTCAGATGGAACAGCGGGAGCCAGGCCGCTCCCGCGCGAGCACAGCGCAAGGACAGGGCGAGGGACACACATGCCGATCAGCGTCGTCGTCGCGGACGACCAGGAGATGGTCCGCACCGGATTCCGGATGATCCTGGAGAGCCAGCCCGACATCGACGTCCTGGACGACGTCGTCGACGGCGAGGCCGCCCTGGAAGCCGTGGACCGCCTGCACCCCGACGTCCTCCTCCTGGACATCCGCATGCCCAAGCTCGACGGCCTGGAGGTCACCCGCCGCCTCGCCGAGCGTTCCGCGGCCCACCCCGAGTACCACTCGAAGCCCCGCATCGTCATCGTCACCACCTTCGACCTGGACGAATACGTCCACGCCGCGCTCAGCGGCGGCGCCTCCGGCTTCCTGCTGAAGGACGCCAGCCCCGCCATGCTCGTGGAAGCGGTACGCGCCGCCGCCGTCGGCGACGCCCTGGTCTCGCCCGCCATCACCGTCCGCCTGCTGCGCGAGATGGCCCCCGCGCCCGGCAAGGGCGCCCCGGCCCGTACCCTCTCCGAGCCGCTGACCGACCGCGAACAGGACGTCGTTCGGGCGCTGGCCCGCGGCAGGACCAACGCCGAGATCGCCACCGAGCTGTACGTCTCCCTGTCCACCGTCAAGACCCACCTCGCCAACGTCCAGACCAAACTTGACGCCCGCAACCGCGTGGAGATCGCCGCCTGGGCCTGGGAGAGCGGCCTGGCCGCGGGCGGAACGTGAACCGGCGCCCCCGGCCGTTCGCTGTGCGTACCTTCGAGCGCCCCCGGCCGCCCGCCGCACGCACCCGCGGCGGAGCACGCCCATGAGCCCGATGACCGGCTGGGCCAAGGCCCACCCCCGCGAGGCCGTCGTGGCCAAGGTGCTGCTCGCCGCCGTCCTCCTCTTCCTCGTCGGCTTCGAGAGCGTCGCGCTCGCCCGCCAGCCCACCCGCCCGCACGCCATCGTCGTCGCCACCGCCGTCGTGGTGTGCCTGTGCGCGGTCCCCTACTCCTGGATCCCGCTGAAAGTGCGCGCCTGGACCGCCTCCTGCGTCTCACTGGCCGGATCGATCGTCCTGATCGCCGGACAGCACGCCCTGGAGGTCTGGGGCCTGGGCGAGGGCATCGCCCTGCTGGTCCTGCTCACCTCCGTGCTGCACCACGAGCCCGGCCGCACCGCCGCCGTCCTCGGCCCGATGCTCGGCCTGGCCTGCATGCTCGCGCCCATGCGGGACATCCGCCTGGGTGTGTGGACCGTCGTCTACGGCGTCCTGACCGTGGTGGTCGCCGCCTACTCGATGATCCTGCGCTGGCAGGACGCCCAGCGCATGCGCGACCTCGCCGCCGTACGCACCGCCGAACGCCTCGAACTCGCCCGCGAACTCCACGACCTGGTCGCCCACCACGTCACCGGCATCGTCGTCCAGGCCCGCGCCGCCCGCTTCACCTCCCTGTCCGGCGACAAGGCCGACGCCACCTTCGAACGCATCGAGACCTCCGGCGGCGAGGCCCTGAGCGCCATGCGCCGCCTCGTGCGCATCCTGCGCGAGGGCGAGGCCCGCACCCAGCCGGTGGCGGGCCTGGCCGAAGTACGCGAACTGACCGACGCCTACGCCCGCACCGGCCCGCCCGTCGTCCTCTACATCGAAAAGGGCCTCCCCGAGACGATCCCCGCCGAGATCGCCGCAGCCGTCTACCGCATCGTCCGCGAGGCCCTGACCAACATCCGCAAACACGCCGCCGACGCCACCGCCGTACGCGTCGGCATCCGCACCGTCCCCTCCGGCGTGGAGGTACGCATCGCCAACGACGGCGGCGACTCCGCCCGCCTCTCCGAACAGGCCCGCGGCGGCGGCTTCGGCCTGGCCGGTCTCACCGAACGCACCGAAGCGATGGGCGGCCTCCTCACAGCAGGCCCCGCTCCAGAAGGCGGCTGGGAGGTCACGGCCGTCCTCCCTCTGGACCACGAAGGGAACCGCGGGCCCTGAGGCCATCCGTTCGAGGACCTGCTGGAGGCGGTGCGGGCAAGCCGTTGCTCGGGGAGGAGAGCCTGCCGAAAGCCCGGCGTCCGGCCCTCGCGGACGGGATATACCGGGCGACCGGGCCCGAGTCGGGCCGGGAAGGGTGGCGATGGCCTTCTACGGGGACCTGTTCCGGCCGGTGGCGGCCACCCTGGCAGCCACCTTGGCGGCCGGTGATCCGCCGTTCACCGCGGCGGAGGCGGAGGACGGTTTCGAGTACGGGCCGGGGCGCCGCCGCCGGTGACCATGGCCTGCTCGGCCTGATGCTGGCCCGGGCCTTTGCCGAGGACCCCGTGGTCAGCTCCATGGCCCCGGCCGGGCCTCGCATGGCGCAGCTGATGGCCAGCGAGATCGCGCACCGCTTTCCTGTCACCGACGTCGCCGTCGATGAGGAGGGCAGGCTGCTGGGGGCAGCCGTGTGGGACCCGCCCGGGTCGGGGACATCGCCGCTGCGTCTGATCCGCACCGCGCCTGGTGCGCTGGCCTCCATGCGCGGGCGGCTGCCGCAGTCCCTCGCCTCGATCCACGCGTTGGAACAGGAACGTCCCGCGGAACCGCACTGGTATCTGGCGATGCTCGGCGCCGACCCGCTCGCCCGGGGACGCGGCGTTGCCTCTGCGCTCTTGCGGCCCCGCCTGGCCCAGGCGGACGGGCAGAAGGTCATGATGCATCTGGAGACCGGCAACGAGGCCAACGTCCCCCTGTACGAACGATTCGGGTTCACCGTGACCAAGAAGATCAGCCTCCGTGCGGGCCCCACGGTCTGGGCCATGGACCGGCTTCCCCGCGCCTAGCCCAGATGCGCGGAAGGCCGGGCACTGCCGGGCCGAGCTGGCGGGTCAAGCCGGCTCCAGGCGGCGGGCGTCAGGTTTCTCAGTGCTGCCGTACGGCGTCCTTCCCCTGCCCACACCCGTGTTAGCCGGGTGTTAGCGGTGCGGCAGTCGTGCGGTGGTGGCCCGGGTCAGTGTGGGTGTCGTACCGAGGAGA
>NZ_JBSIBZ010000220.1:0-1294 GCF_058245575.1 Streptomyces sp. UF-297
CCCCCCCCCCCCCCCCCCCGCCGCAGGGCCCCTCCCGGCTGGAGCGGGTCATGGGCCCGCGCACCCCGGACTGGGCCGAGGACGGCTGTCTGAACCTGAACGTATGGACGCCGGCCGCGGCCCTGACCGACGGACGGCCTCGGCCGGTGCTCGTGTGGTTCCACGGCGGCGGCTTCTCCAGCGGCTCGGGCGGCTGGGACTGGTACGACGGCGCCCGCCTCGCCGCGCTCGGCGACATCGTGGTGGTCACCGCCAACTACCGCCTCGGCGCGCTGGGTTATCTGCACCTGCCGCAGATCGGCGCCGACAACCTCGGCCTGTGCGACCAGGCCGCCGCGCTGCGCTGGGTGCACACCAACATCGCGGCCTTCGGCGGCGCTCCGGGGCCGTTCACCGTCGGCGGGCAGTCGGCGGGTGCGTACTCGGCACTGGCGCTCGCCCTCGCGCCGGACACCCGAGGCCTGGTCCACCGGGTGATCGCCCAGAGCGGGCCGTGGGGCCTGCCGCCCCAGGACCGCGCCGAGGCCCGCGAGGCGGCCGCCGCGTACCTGGAGATCCTGGGCGTGGCCGGCGCGGCGGACCTCGGCGCGGCCCTGCGCGCACGGCCGGTGCGGGATGTGCTGTCCGCGTACGCGCAACTGGCGGCGGATCGGGCCAGGCCGGGGGTGATCACCCCGCCGATGTATCCGGTCCTCGGCGGCGCCTTCCTGCCCCAGGACCTCCAACAGGCCATAAGGGAGGGAGCGTTGGGCGACACCGGGCTGCTGATCGGCGCGACGGCCGACGAGATGACGGCATTCCCCGCCGCTCCCGCAGGCCCCACCGCGCAGGACGCCTCCGTACGGGACGCCACGGAGCGCATGTTCGGCTCGGGTACCGCCCGGATCGCACAGCGGCGCGCCGAGCAGGGCACCCCCGCCTACGTCTACCGCTTCGATCGCCGCCCGCCCGGCGAGGACACCCTCGGCGCCACGCACTGCGCCGAACTGCCCTTCCTCTTCGGTACGTTCGCGGCGTACCCGGACGGCCCCATGCTCGGACACCCCGACGCCGCCGACCACGCCCTGTCCCGCTCCCTGGGCAGGTCCTTCGCCGCCTTCGTCGCGACCGGCTCGCCCAACGCCGAAGGCCTCGCCCCCTGGAGCCCGTACACGCCTGACCCGGAACCCGCGGTCATGCGCTTCGGCGGACAGCCCGGACAGCCCGGACAGCCCTGACCCGCCGCCCCCGCCGGGGGGGGGGGGGGGGGGGGGGGGGGGGGGGGGGGGGGGGGGGGGGGGGGGGGGGGGGGGGG
>NZ_JBSIBZ010000221.1:0-1266 GCF_058245575.1 Streptomyces sp. UF-297
GGGGGTCTGCCGCACGATCGGGTGACATCTGAACTGGCTTGCCCTGTGGGGCGGGTGGGAAGGATGTCGTTGTGCCCAAGCCCTATCCGAAAGAGTTCCGCGAGGACGTCGTGCGGGTCGCGAGGAACCGTGGTCCGGGTGTGACGGTCGAGCAGGTGGCCGCTGACTTCGGTGTACACGCGATGACGTTGTGGAAGTGGATGCGCCGTGCCGACATCGACGACGGGGTGAAACCCGGAACGACCAGCCAGGAAAGCGCGGAACTGAGGGAAGCCCGACGGCGCATCAAACTGCTGGAGCAGGAGAACGAGGTCCTGCGCCGGGCTGCGGCCTATCTGTCGCAGGCACATCTGCCGGGAAAAGGATCTACCCGCTCGTGAAGGAGCTGGCCGTGGACGGGGTGCCCGTCACGGTGACGTGCCGGGTACTCAAGCTCGCCAGGCAGCCCTACTACCGCTGGCTCGACCAACCGGTGACCGAGGCCGAGCTCGAACAGGCCGCTCGCGCGAACGCGTTGTTCGACGCTCACCGTGAGGATCCTGAGTTCGGCTACCGGTTCCTGGCCGACGAAGCCCGCGCCGCGGGGTCGGTCATGGCGGACCGGACCGCGTGGCGGATCTGCCGGGACAACCGCTGGTGGAGCGTGTTCGGCAAGAGACGTGGCCGGAGCAGGAAGGCCGGCCCGCCGGTGCACGACGATCTCGTCCAGCGTGACTTCACCGCACCCGGGCCGAACCGTCTGTGGCTCGCCGACATCACCGAACATCCCACGAAGGAAGGGAAGTTGTATCTCTGCGCGATCAAAGATGCTTTCAGCCGGAGGATCGTGGGCTACTCGATCGACACGCGGATGAAGTCCCGTCTGGCCGTCGCGGCCCTGGACAACGCTGTTGCCCGGCGTGACGGTGTCGCCGGATGCATCTTGCATACCGATCGAGGATCGCAATTTCGGTCACGGAAGTTCGTCCGGGCGCTCGACGGCCACCGGATGGTTGGCTCGATAGGGCGGGTCGGTGCGGCAGGCGACAACGCGGCGATGGAGTCGTTCTTCAGCCTGCTGCAGAAGAACGTCCTCGACCGCCGAACGTGGACCACCCGCCTGGATCTGCGGATCGCGATCGTGACCTGGATCGAGAAGACCTACCACCGACGACGCCGACAAGACTCGCTGGGCCGGCTGACTCCCGTCGAGTACGAAACCGTCATGACTACACCGGCCGCCCAGGCCGCGTGACCACACTTGTCACCCAAATCTGCAGCAGACCC
>NZ_JBSIBZ010000222.1:0-1236 GCF_058245575.1 Streptomyces sp. UF-297
GGGGGGTCGGCCCGGCCCGGAGGGCACGCGCGGCACCGCGAGAAATCCGAGAAAAACCCTGGTCAGACCCCCTTTTCCGCTTCCGTTTCCGGGCCAACACTGGTAATGTTGTCCTTGTTGGAAGGGGGTGGCGCCCCGGACAACGAGAACCACTCGAAACCCGCACCACGGAGGCAGGGCAATGTTCCTCTCGAACTTCCGCACCGCAGACGGCCGCCGCACCGCCGAACTCACGGAGACCACGATCACCGTGTTCGAAGGCGGCAAGATCATCGCCGAGGTCCCCGCGACCGAACGGCACCGCGAGTACCCCGGAACCGTCTGGGAAGTGATCAACTCCGTCACCGATCCCGAGACCATCGAACTGGCCCAGATGATCGACTTCATCGTCTCCGCCACGACCGACGTCGTCCGCCCGGTCATGGCCGGACTTCCGATGCAGTTCCTCACGGACCGCTTCACCACCGACCGCGCATTGACCACCGTTGCGAACGCCTACGAGGCCAACCGCAACCGGTTCGGCTTCCCGCCGGGCCGCGCGGCCGGTCTGGCCGGGGCGCGACTCCTCCGCACCACGATCGCCGGAGTCAGCACCCACGTGCTCACCCAGGTCAGCCGGGCCGTTGAGGCCGCCTACAACAGCCAGCGCCAGCACTGACCCCACCCACCGGGGGGGGGGGGGGGGGGCCCCCCCCCCCCCGGACCCCTCGAAACCCACTCACCGGAGGTACGGACCATGAGCACCGCGACGCTCGCCCCTCACCCGAGCTGGCCCCGGCCGCAGGTCGGCTGGACCTTCGTCCACGCCCCTATGAATCGCTGCACCGGCAAGACCAACCGCTGCACCATTGACCGCATCGAGGACGGCCGCGTGTTCTGGCACGCCGACACCGAGAACGCTGCCGCCCGCGGCGACTACGTCACCCCTCTGTTCACCTTCGCCGCCAACATGGCACGCGGCGACTACTTCACCCCGCCGGAAGTCTTCCGGCTCACCCCGAAGGGATGCACCTGCCCGTAACCGACATTCAACCCGCTCTCGCCGCCCTCCCCGTGTCCGGCCGGTAGACCGGGCCCGGGGGTCGCGCTCCGGGTGCGGCGGGGGGCGCCGGCCTGCCGTCGGTGGCGGCCGCTCGGCGTGGCGAGGTGTTCCGGTGCGGCCGGGGGGCGACGGTCGCGCCGTGGTGGTCGAGGCCGTCGCGCGGCGCCGTCGTGCGGCACCCGGCCCGGGGGGCC
>NZ_JBSIBZ010000223.1:0-1106 GCF_058245575.1 Streptomyces sp. UF-297
TTCGTACCGCTTCAGCGCCGCGACGACCGGGACGTGACCGGCCTTGTCAACGGCCTGGCGCGGGCGTTCGTCAACGGCGCCACCGTCGACTGGGCGACGGTGCTCCCGGCCGGGAAGCGCGTGGAGCTGCCCACCTACGCCTTCCGGACCGAGCGGTTCTGGCCGGAGGGGATTCTGGCGATGCCCTCGGTAGGGGCGTCCGCCGGTGGCGATGGCGCGAGTACGGCGGCGGAGGCCCGGTTCTGGGCCGCCGTCGAGGACGGTGACCTGGCCGGGATCGCGGACACGCTGGCCATCGAGGACCAGAAGCAACTGAGCGACGTGCTACCCGCGCTGGCATCCTGGCGGCGCCGTGAGCTGGACCGTTCGGCGACCGCGAACTGGCGCTACCGGGCGATCTGGTCGCCCACCGCCGAGCCCGACCCCCGTGTCCTGTCCGGGACTTGGCTGATCGTGGCTCCGGCAGAGCTGGGCGAGGACGAGGCAGTGCGGCAGAGTGTTTCGGCGCTTGGTGCTCGTGGTGCCGAGGTCGTCGTGGTCGAGGTGCCGGCCGGGGGCGTGGACCGGGACGGTGTGGCCGCGCTGCTCGGCGAGGCGCTGACGGGCGCGGAGTCCGCCGGTGTGTCCGGTGTGCTGTCGCTGCTGGCGCTGGACGAGACGCCGGTGCCGGACTACCCGGTGGTGACCGGGGGACTGGCCGCAACCTTGGGGCTCGTACAGGCCCTCGGGGATGTCCGTGTGGCTGCCCCGCTGTGGCTGGCCACGCGTGGTGCGGTGGCTGCTGGTCCGGGTGAGGTGCTGGCCCGTCCGGTGCAGGCGCAGGTGTGGGGTCTGGGCCGGGTCGTCGGCCTGGAGCACCCGGATCGTTGGGGCGGTCTGATCGACCTGCCCGCCACGGTCGACGAGCGCGCGGGCGCACGCCTTGCGGCGGTGCTGGCCGACAGCGCCGAGGACCAGGTCGCGATCCGGTCGGCGGGAGTGCTGGGCCGGCGTCTGGCCCGTGCCTCGCAGCCTCGCGGTGACGTGAGGTGGGCGCCGCGTGGCAGTGTGCTGGTCACGGGTGGTACGGGTGCGATCGCGGGTCATGTGGCGCGGTGGTTGGCCGG
>NZ_JBSIBZ010000224.1:0-1064 GCF_058245575.1 Streptomyces sp. UF-297
GTGGCCTTGTCCCGCTTGTCCGTCACGATCTTCGGCTTGTGCGGGGGTACACCGTTCCAGGGGTTGTCGTCCTTGACGGGGATCCCGCTGTGGGCGCCTTCACCGGTGACCTTGGTGACGTCGGTGTGCAGCTGCCCGGGCTTCAGGTTGTACAGGACGGCGGTGCAGTGGAACGAGGCACCCACGGCAAGCTGAGCTGCCTTGTTCTTCTTGGCGTCTTCCTTCCAGGACGCGGCCCAGCGCACCGATCTGCCTGCCGGGTCCGTGCTGGTGGTGCCGTCCGGCCAGGTGCACTTCAGATCCTTGATCTTGGCGTCGCCGTGGGTGACGACGTCCGTCTGCTGGATCTTGACCAGCGGCTCGGTGCCGTTGTTGGTGCTCTTGATGGTCAGGACCTGCGAGCGGGTGTCCGGCAGCTTGACCTTGGTCGGCTCCGTGTCGGCCGCCGAGTTGGTGGCCTTGTCCCGCTTGTCCGTCACGATCTTCGGCTTGTGCGGGGGTACACCGTTCCAGGGGTTGTCGTCCTTGACGGGGATCCCGCTGTGGGCGCCTTCACCGGTGACCTTGGTGACGTCGGTGTGCAGCTGCCCGGGCTTCAGGTTGTACAGGACGGCGGTGCAGTGGAACGAGGCACCCACGGCAAGCTGGGCTGCCTTGTTCTTCCGGGCATCCGCCGTGAAGGACGCGGCCCAGCGCACTGCCTTGCCTGCCGGGTCCGTGCTGGTGGTGCCGTCCGGCCAGGTGCACTTCAGATCCTTGATCTTGGCGTCGCCGTGGGTGACGACGTCCGTCTGCTGGATCTTGACCAGCGGCTCGGTGCCGTTGTTGGTGCTCTTGATGGTCAGGACCTGCGAGCGGGTGTCCGGCAGCTTGACCTTGGTCGGCTCCGTGTCGGCCGCCGAGTTGGTGGCCTTGTCCCGCTTGTCCGTCACGATCTTCGGCTTCTGCGGGGGTACACCGTTCCAGGGGTTGTCGTCCTTGACCGGGATCCCGCTGTGGGCGCCTTCACCGGTGACCTTGGTGACGTCGGTGTGCAGCTGCCCGGGCTTCAGGTTGTACAGGAC
>NZ_JBSIBZ010000225.1:0-1046 GCF_058245575.1 Streptomyces sp. UF-297
GTCAGGGTGAGCATGACGGTGGCGCCGGTCAGGCCCGCGGTGGCGGCCGAGCCGATCACCGAGACGAAGGCGATGAGCAGGTACTCACGGATGCCCATCTCCACGCCGAAGATCTGCGCGATGAAGATCGCGGCGATCGCCGGGTAGATCGAGGCGCAGCCGTCCATCTTGGTGGTGGAGCCGAAGGGGACGGCGAAGGAGGCGTACTCGCGGGGCACGCCGAGGCGCTCGGTGACCTGCTGGGTGACGGGCATGGTGCCCACCGAGGAGCGGGAGACGAAGGCCAGCTGGATGGCGGGCCAGGCGCCCTTGAAGAAGTGCAGCGGGTTGAGTTTGGCGACCGTGGCCAGCAGCACCGGGTAGACCACGAACAGCACGATGGCGCAGCCGACGTAGATGTCGACGGTGAAGGTGGCGTACTTGCCGACCAGGTCCCAGCCGTAGGTGGCGATCGCGTTGCCGACCAGGCCCAGGGTGCCCAGCGGCGCGAGGCGGATGACCCACCACAGGGCCTTCTGCGCCAGCGCCAGGACGGAATCGCTGAGCTGGAGGATCGGCTTGGCCTTGTCGCCGAGCTGGAGCAGCGCGATACCCACGACCGCCGCCATGAAGACGATCTGGAGGACTTCGAGGTCGGTGAAGGGGGTGATGGGGTTGGTGGGGATGATGCCGGTGAGGAAGTCGATCCAGGAACCCTGCTTGTGGGGGGCCTTGCCGTCCGCCGGGGTGAGGCCGGTGCCCGCGCCCGGGTTGGTCAGCAGCCCGATCGTCAGGCCGATGACCACCGCGATCAGCGAAGTGACCATGAACCAGAGCAGGGTACGGGTGGCCAGCCGCGCGGCGTTGCTGACATTGCGCAGGTTGGTGATCGAGACGACGATCGCGAAGAACACCAGCGGCCCGACGATCAGCATCAGCAGCTGGACGAAGAGCGAGCCGATCTTGTCGAGCGTCGTGCCCAGCCAGCTGATGTCACCGCTCTTGGCGGCCCAGCCGAGCAGCGCGCCCAGGACGAGGCCGAGCAGGATCTGGGCCCAGAAGGGGAC
>NZ_JBSIBZ010000226.1:0-1033 GCF_058245575.1 Streptomyces sp. UF-297
CGCGGACCCCGGTCATCGCGACGGAACCCACCACGCTCGCCGTCACGCCGGTCATCACGGCGGAAACCACCCCGGTCATCGTCACGACGCGGACCCCGGTCATCGCGACGGAACCCACCACGCTCGCCGTCACGCCGGTCATCACGGCGGAAACCACCCCGGTCGTCATCGCGACGCGGACCCCGGTCATCACGGCGCAAACCGCCCCGGTCGCCACCACGGTCGTTGTCCCGACGGAACCCACCACGGTCGCCATCACGCCGCTCATCGCGACGGAAGCCACCGCGGTCGCCGTCACGCCGGTCGTCCCGACGGAAACCACCCCGGTCATCATCCCGACGGGGCCCACGGTCGTCACGCTGGAACCCACCGCGGTCCCCGTCACGCCGCTCATCACGGCGGAACCCGCCGCGCTCGTCGTCCCGACGCGGGCCACGCGGCCGATCGCCCTGGTCCCTACGGAACCCGCCGCGGTCACCTTCCCGACGGAAACCGCCCCGGTCGTCGTCGCGACGCGGACCCCGGTCATCACGGCGGAAACCACCGCGGTCGCCACCACGGTCGTTGTCCCGACGGAACCCACCGCGCTCATCATCGCGACGCGGCCCACGATCATCGCGACGGAAACCGCCCCGGTCGCCGTCCCGACGCTCGTCACGGCGGAAGCCACCCCGGTCATCGCGGCGCGCGTAACCGCCGCCACCGCCCTGACCACCACGGTCGTTGTCACGCCGCGGACCACGGTCGTCGCGCCGGAAGTCCCGCCGCTCACCGCCGTCCCGCCGCTGCGGCCGGCGCTCCGAGCGATCGTCGGAAGAGTTGGTGGACATCGGCGTGACTCCTGTCTTCGGTACTGCAGTCATTCTCGCGCACCGACCAGTTCGGCGCGCTTCGGCAAAAACAAAAAAGGACCCTTGGTCCCAGCGTGAACGCTGGGACCAAGGGTCCTTCCAAAGATTGTTCGGCGGCGTCCTACTCTCCCACAGGGTCCCCCCTGCAGTACCATCGGCGCTGAAAGGCTTAGCTTCCGGGT
>NZ_JBSIBZ010000227.1:0-1025 GCF_058245575.1 Streptomyces sp. UF-297
GTGTTGGACGGGGTGCCGCTGACCGGTGTCATTCACGCGGCCGGGATCGTGGACGACGGCCTGACCACGGCCCTGACCGCGGAGCGGGTGGAGTCGGTGATGCGGCCGAAGGCCGACGCGGCCTGGAACCTGCACGAGCTGACCCGTGATCTGGATCTGGACACCTTCGTCCTGTTCTCTTCGGTGTCCGGGGTCTGGGGCAACCCGGGCCAGGCCAACTACGCGGCGGGCAACACCTTCCTGGACGCCCTGGCCGCGTACCGCCGCAGGTCCGGTGTGCCGGCGACATCCCTGGTGTGGGGGCCGTGGGAGTACGGCATGGCGAGCGCGCTCGCCGATGTCGACTGGCGGCGGCTGTCCCGCCAGGGGCTGAAGCCGCTGTCCGCGGTGGACGGCCTCGCCATGCTGGACGCGGCCACTGGCGCCGCCGACCCGCTGCTGGTGACGGCCCGGCTGGACCTGCCCGCCCTGCGTCGCTCCGGCGAGGTTCCGCCGCTGCTGTCCGGCCTTGTCCGTACGGCGCGTACGGGCTCGCCTGCCCGTCGTACCGTCGGCCAGGCGGGCGATGGCCAGAACGCGCTGGCCGCACGTCTGGCCGGGCTGGGCCCGGCCGAACAGCACGAGGTCGTGCAGGACCTGGTCATGGCGCAGGCCGCCATGGTGCTGGGCATGTCGGGCCCCGAAGCCGTCGATCCCGGCCGCTCCTTCCGCGACGCCGGCTTCGACTCCCTGACCGCAGTCGAACTGCGCAGCCGACTGAACAACGCCATGGGCCTGCGCCTGTCGGCGACGGTGGTGTTCGACTATCCGACTCCGGCGGCGCTGACCGAGTTCGTACTGCGCGAGGTGGTCGGCGAGACGGGTGCCGTGTCGGTGGGCTCGGCCCTCCCGGCGGCCGGCGGAGCGCCGGTTGACGACGACCGTCTGGTGATCGTGGGGATGGCCTGCCGCTTCCCGGGTGGTGTGTCGTCTCCGGGCGAGTTCTGGCAGTTGCTGGAGTCGGGTGGGGACGCGGTGGGTGCGTT
>NZ_JBSIBZ010000228.1:0-993 GCF_058245575.1 Streptomyces sp. UF-297
ATGTAATCGCGAATCTGCTTGATCAGGACGTTCACGCTGGAGAACGTGCCCCGGCGGATCGACTGGCGGGTCAGGATTCCGAACCAGGTCTCGATTTGGTTGATCCATGAAGACCCGACGGGGGTGAAGTGGAAGTGGACGTGCGGATTGCGCGCCAGCCACGTCTTCACCTCCGGTGTGGTGTGCGTGGAGAGGTTGTCCAGGACGACGTGGATCTCCCTGCCGGCGTGCGGTTTCACCACCTTCTTGAGGAAGGCCAGGAAGCTCACGGCGTTCCGGCTCGGCCTGCACTCGCCGATCACTTCGCCGGTGCCGACGTTGAGTGCGGCGAACAGGTTCGTGGTGCCGTGCCGGACGTAGTCGTGGGTGCGCTTCTCGGTGGCCGAGAACGTCACGGGCAGCACCGGCTGGGTCCGGTCCAGCGCCTGGATCTGTGTCTCTTCATCGACCGAGAGCACAACCGCGCCACCGGGCGGGGCAAGGTAGAGGCCGACGACATCGGCGACCTTGTCCGCGAACGCAGGATCCGTCGAAATCTTGAAGGTGCCGTTGCGGTGTGGCCTGAGGTTCTCCTCGCGCCAGATCCGCGCGATGTAGTGCCAGGACACGGTGACGCTCTCGGTCCGCTTCAGATACTTCGCCAACTCCCGCGTCGACCAGTGCGAAAGACCGGTTCCGGCCGGCGGCGTCATGCGCGTCAATGCGATCACCCGAGCCCGAATCCGCGCCGGTACCTGCTCGCGCGCCCCGCCCGGACGGTCGCCCTCCAGCCCGGCAAGTCCGCGCTCGGCATAACGAGTCTTCCAGCGGTCCACGGTCGGCAACGACACCCCGAGCAGTTCGGCAATGTCCTTACGCCGACGCCCTTCACCCGACCACAACACGATCCGGGCCCGGGTGGCCACATCCGCGGGTACATCCCGGCTGCTCGACAACTCCCGCAACTCGGCGGCCTGTTCCACGGAGAGCTCCATGTCAGTAGCAACGAGTCAC
>NZ_JBSIBZ010000229.1:0-931 GCF_058245575.1 Streptomyces sp. UF-297
TTCCGGCGGGTGGTCTTCCGTGGGTCCAGGCAGGACATCAGGCAGATCGCGGTGGACGGTACGCGGCTGGTGATGGAGTACGCCGAGAAGCTGCTGGGTCCGGAGACGGTGTTCGGTTACCAGTACAGCCCGGAGATCTTCACCGACACCGAGCTGGACTTCGCGCTGGAGGTCTGTGAGGCGGTGTGTGATGTGTGGCAGCCGGAGGCGGGGCGGGAGATCATTTTGAATCTGCCGGCGACGGTGGAGCGCTCGACTCCGTCTACGCACGCGGATCGTTTCGAGTGGATGGGGCGGAAGCTGTCCCGGCGTGAGCACATCTGTCTGTCGGTGCATCCGCACAATGACCGGGGGACGGCGGTGGCCGCGGCGGAGCTGGCGGTCATGGCGGGGGCGGACCGGGTCGAGGGGTGTCTGTTCGGGCAGGGGGAGCGGACCGGCAATGTGGATCTGGTGACGCTGGGGATGAACCTGTTCAGTCAGGGGGTGGATCCGCAGATCGATTTCTCGCAGATCGATGAGATCCGCCGGACGTCGGAGTACTGCAATCAGATGGAGGTCCATCCGCGGCATCCGTATGCGGGGGATCTGGTCTATACGGCGTTCTCCGGGTCGCACCAGGATGCGATCAAGAAGGGCTTCGATGCGATGGAGGCGGATGCGGCTGCCCGGGGCCGGAGCGTGGAGGAGATGGCGTGGGCGGTGCCGTATCTGCCGATCGATCCGAAGGATGTGGGCCGGTCGTACGAGGCGGTGATCCGGGTCAACTCGCAGTCCGGCAAGGGCGGGATCGCGTATGTGCTGAAGAACGAGCACAAGCTGGATCTGCCGCGGCGGATGCAGATCGAGTTCTCGCGGATCATCCAGGACAAGACCGATGCCGAGGGCGGCGAGGTCACCCCCGCCGACATCTGGACCGTCTTCCAGGACG